>JAPLMH010000030.1 GCA_026387135.1 Candidatus Omnitrophota bacterium
TGTTCGCGCACGCCCACTATCTGTTTGGATATATATATACGGAAGATGGAAAGATGGAGGCGGCTGAAGAGAGTTACAGAAGAGCGCTCTACCTGGAAAATGAGTTTTCGCTCGCACATTTCAGCCTGGCTAATATATACATAGGTAAAGAGAGGATCGATGATGCGCTGCGAGAGTATAGAAATACTCTTAACATCTTGTCAAAGTCGAATCCTTATGATATAGTTGCCTACAGCGGCGGGTTCAATGCCGCCACATTGGCAAGCGTCTGCAAGAATAATATAGAGCGTCTGAAAACAGCGGAGTAGTAATGCACTTATTATGTTTTAATCTCGCAGATAAGGAATATGCTGTAGGTATCGAGAGTGTGCGTGAAGTGAGGCGCATCAAGCAGGTCACGCCTATACCGAAGGCGCTCGATTTTATCGAAGGCGTCGTTAGCCTGCGTGGCCGGGTCGTCCCTATAATAAACCTACGCAAAAAGTTAGGTTTACAATCCGCAAAAAGCGCCTCATTTAACAGGGTCCTCATAACAGAATCGAATAACCACGTGTTAGGTATCGCCGTGGATAGTGTGCTCGGCGTTACCGCTATCGACAAAGCCAATATAGAACCTCCCGATGAGATCCTAAAGAAGTGCGAATATCTGACAGGCGTAGGCAAGGTCGCCAAACGTCTTATATTGATAATCGATATAGAAAAACTCTTGTCCGGTGAAGAGAAGTCGGGCATCTTAGAAGTGCATAAAATGATAGAGATCCGCAAAAAGGCGTAATTTATGGATGAAGAACAGGATCACATAATCATAGAAGTTGATGATAGCGAATTCGACGCCCAGAAAGAGGCTAAAGATGCGGTGAGGGTGCTCTCTTTCCGTCTTGGCACGGAACACTATTGCATACATATAACCGATGCCAAAGAGGTCTTTAAACCGGCCTCAATAACCAGGATACCTAATACTCCGGCGTTCATAGTAGGTATCACGAACCTTCATGGTGCCGCGATACCGCTGATAGATATCAGGTATTTCCTGGGCCTTCATCAGAAAGAGGGCTTGGCCGGCACCAAAGTGATAGTGACGGATGTAGGGCACAATATTATAGGTATAATGGTGGATGACGTGGATGAGGCTCTCGATATAGAAGAGGCCTCAATACAACCGCCTCTTGCTACCATAAAGGGAAAACTGGCAGACTTTACAAAAGGCCAGGTGCAGTTAGGCCCTGAGATAGTGGTATTGCTGGAGCTTAAGAAGATATTGAATTGTGAAGAGATAGAGAACTTAAAAAAAGGATAAATCTATGAAAAACATAATGGCAGGAAATTTAAGGACAAAATTGATCACGTTATTTTTGGTGCTCTCGCTCGTTCCAATTATTTTGATAGGGGCATTAAGCTATAATTCTGGCAAGACTACGATAACGAAACTTACGATAAATAGTCTTGATGCAGTCGCTGAATCGAGAGAAAAGCACATAGAAACCCTTCTTGGACTGCGGCTTCAGCAGGGGGAGATATTTGCCGCAAAAAGGATCGTAAAAAAGTACATGGAGCTCTCGGAAGCCAAAGATAAAGGCGTGGTTATAAATGATGCCGATTTAAAAGACGCCCGCGACTCGATATTGAGCCAGGAGATACCGGAGGTCATGGCCATCACTCCTTTTTATGAGATGACATTGGTAGAGGCAAGCGGAAAAGTATACTTATCAAGTGATGTTTCAGCTATAGGCAGTGATATGTCCAGAGACGGAGCATTCATGCAGGGCCTCAAAAAATCCATTATCACAGATATGGCCATTGACAGCAAAACGAGCGAACCTTATTATGGCGTGGCAGTGCCTATCTATTCTCAAAAGGGAGATAGAAGAAATGCGATAGGGGTCCTTATAGGCAAGCTCCACCCTACAGCAATTAATGCCATAACGGCGGAAACATCTGGGCTTGGCAAGACAGGAGAAGTATATATAGTCAATAAGAACGGCTATATGATAACGGAAGCCAGATATGAAAAAGGAGCCGTTCTAAAACAGCGAGTGGAAAATGAGCTTACAAAATTGATGCAGTCTAAAGGCGCGTCAATGACTCAAGTCCAGCCCGATTATAGAGGCATATTGCAGTTGAGCGCTTCCCAAGGAAATACTCTTAATGCAGAATTCGGACTTGGCTGGACGCTTATAGCGGAAATGGATGCGAGCGAAGCTTTCGCGCCTGTAAAGCAATTGGGCGTTACCACAGCTCTAGTGGTGGCGATCGTCGCTATTATAGTTGTATTGGTAGGGTGGTTGTCCTCAAATTATATAGTTAACACGATCCAGTCCGCCGTTAACCAGATCACGGCGGCCTCTAACGAGATCCTTTCGGCAAGTCAGCAGCAGGCGGCGAGCGCGCGTGAACAGTCGTCGGCTATCAATGAAACTACGTCAGCCGCGGCAGAGCTGTCAAAGAGCGCGGAGCAGATAGGCGAAAGCATAAAGCAGGTCTCGCTTGCCGCGAGCCATGCGTTGGCTGGCATGGGGAAGATAAAAGATGCTATTGGGAAGACCGGAGACAAGATCACATCGTTAAGCGAAAAATCTCAGCAGATAGGCAAGCTTACAGAACTCATCAACGATGTAGCGGACCAGACTAACTTGTTAGCGGTCAACGCAGCTATAGAGGCCGCAAGGGCCGGAGAGCATGGCCGCGGGTTCACCGTGGTGGCCGACGAAATAAGAAAGCTTGCGGACTCTACCGCGAAATCTACCAAAGACATTACATCCCTTATCGAAATAATACAGCACGAGATGTCCAATGCTATCATGGCCATGGAACAGTCCACCGCGAACGTTGCAGAGGAAGTGAAGCTCTCGCAGGAATCGGCAGAAAGCGCAAAAGAGATAGCGATGGGCGCGACACAGCAGGTTTCTGGATCTAAACAGATAGCAGATGCTATGGGCAATATCAACGAGGCAATGAAGCAGATCGCCGCCGGCGCCAGTCAGGCGCAGGCCGCCGCCAAGCAATTGAATACGCTGGCAGCCGATCTTAAGAAGATGGTATAAAAGTATTTTAAAAGGGGGATATCAGATGAAGAGGACCATCGGTGTAAAACTCGGGCTTAGCTTTTTGATCATAATTGCGCTGACGCTGGTAATAGCCGTTGTAGCTTTTATTGAGCTGCACAATATGGCTGCAAGGATACATGCGATAGGCGAAGATAGCTGGCCGGCAGCGGATGCCGTCATGGAAACGCGGATAGGATTTTTGAATAAAAGCGAGGGCATGATATCCCTCCTGGAGGGCGACGTCGATAATGCCAGGAAATTATTCGATGAAGGGGATGAAAAGATATCCGTAGAAATAGGCATACTCGCAAAAACAGGATTAGTCTCCCCGGAGAAGGTATCCCAAATCCGTGAACTGCAGGCCCAGACAACTGCCTCTATCAATTCAATGCTCTCTTCTTACAAGTCAGGTATATCAAAGCCGGAATTGATCCTGGCTTCGGAGCAGATGAAGGAATTTAATAAGGCTATGGGTGCTTCCAAGGTATCGCGCAACCAACTGGAAAAAGATATCATTGACAACATGAACAGGAGCCTTAAGGAAAGCTACAGAGCGGAAAGTGTCGCCCAGACGATACTTATCTTTGCTGCCTTATTATGTATTGCCATAGCGGTATTTCTTGCCATAAAAATGACGCGTTATATCACCGTTCCCATTACGGCTCTTGCGCGGGCCACGAATTTGACCGCGCAGGGCGATCTGACCGTCTCTGTAGCGGGAGTAAAGACCGACGACGAAATAGGCATTCTCGCGGATGGTTTCGGGGTCATGATAAAGAATTTAAGCGAGATAATGATCAAAGCCAAGGATGCCATTAACCAGATCACGTCTGCCGCTACCGAGATTTTATCAGCCAGCCAGCAGCAGGCAGCGAGCGCAAGAGAACAGTCTTCGGCGGTTAACGAGACGACTTCAGCCGCGGCAGAGTTGTCAAAGAGCGCGGAGCAGATAGGTGAAAGCATAAAGCAGGTTTCGCAGGCCGCGAATCACGCTCTGGCCGGTATGTCGAAGATAAAAGACGCCATCAGTAAGACAGGCGAAAAGATCACTTCGTTGAGCGAAAAATCACAGCAGATAGGAAAGATCACTGATCTTATCAACGACGTGGCGGACCAGACCAACTTGTTGGCGGTCAACGCAGCGATAGAAGCAGCAAGGGCCGGAGAGCATGGTCGCGGATTCACGGTAGTTGCAGATGAAATAAGAAAGCTTGCCGACTCTACGGCAAAGTCGACGAAAGATATCACGGCACTCATTGAAATAATACAACATGAGATGTCGAACGCTATCATGGCTATGGAGCAGTCCACCGCGAACGTAGCGGAAGAAGTAAGGCTTTCCCAGGAGTCTGCCGCGAGCGCGCAAGAGATAGCGATGGGAGCCGGACAGCAGGTCTCGGGTTCGAAACAGATAGCCGATGCCATGGGCAATATCAACGAAGCGATGAAACAGATCGCCGCCGGAGCGGGGCAGTCGCAGACCGCGGCCAAACAGCTTACGGCTCTCGCCGGAGAGCTTAAGGACATCACGGGAAAATTTAAGCTATAATATGGAATTTGATAAGTCAAAATTTATAGGCCAATATAAGGAAGAGACGCGCGAGCATCTCCAGAACCTGAGCGAGGGGCTTCTGAAGCTGGAGAAGAGCCCTGAAGACAAGGGCATGTTGGAGTCGATGATGCGCGAAGCCCACACCATTAAAGGCTCGTCCACGATGATGGGCTATAAGAGGATAGCCGATATTGCCCACGAGATGGAGAGCGGACTACAGGATGCGCTCGATGGCAAGATGGTCCTGCAGAAAGCGCATTTCGACATACTTTTTAAATCCCTCGATTCGATCCCGCCCTTATTGGAGGACAAAGTTACATGGGAAGGCGCCGGCGTGGCACGGCCTTACGCCGATGACTTATGTAAAGAGATAGCTTCTGTATTTGCCAGAGTTGTGAAAAAAACAGAGATGCCTAAAGCCCCGGAAGCCCCCATAAAGAAGAAAGAGGCTAAGGCGTCAGAGCCTGTAAAGGTCAGCCCTCAGCCGCCGGCAGCCATAGCCGAAGAGAGTTTACGCGTAGATATAAATAAGCTCGATAAACTGATGAACCTTTCAGGAGAGCTCATCGTATCAAAAGTACGCCTGAATGAACTCGTGACGCATATTACGCGCAAGTTCGAAACTCACGATCACTCCGGGGAAAGTTTCCGCGAACTCATAAAGGAACTTAATAGGGCTCAGGAGAGCATATCCAGTGTCACCTCCAATATACAGGACGAAGTGATGAAGGTGAGGATGGTGCCGGTATCTTATCTATTCAATCTATTTCCCCGCGCAATGCGCGACCTCGCCCAAAAGGCGGGTAAAGATGTAAATATAGAGATGAAGGGCGAGAATACGCACCTCGATAAGACTATCATAGATGAGATGAGGGACCCGATGATGCATCTCTTGAGAAATGCCGTTGACCATGGGATAGAGTCTTCGCAAGATAGGATCAGGAAGGGCAAGCCCGCCGCGGGAAGAGTTTCGCTGAACGCTTACCAGGTCGGATCGCAGGTGGTCGTAGAGGTTTCCGACGACGGCGCAGGGATCGATGTTGCCAAGGTCAAGGCAAGAGCCATAGAGAGGAAAGTCCTGCCCAAAGAGAAGATAGAGTCGCTGAGCGATGAAGAGGTCTTCCAGATATTGTTTATGCCGGGCTTCAGCACCAAAGATGAAGTCACCGAGACGTCAGGCCGCGGCGTGGGCTTGGATGTCGTGAAGGAGAGTCTTACGAAACTCAAAGGAACGGTTGAGGTTATATCCGCGAGCGACTCCGGGACGATATTCCGGATGAAGATGCCGCTTACGCTTGCCATCACGGAATGTCTTTTAGTCGCAGCTGGAAGCGATACATTCGCCATACCCATAGACGCGGTCGTCGAAACGATCAGGATAGAACTCGGTCAGGTAAAGACGGTCGAGACGCGCGAAGCCATCACCGTGAGAAACCAGATAATGCCTCTGGTCCGGCTGAATGATATATTCAGTCTTCCAACAAAAGGGATAGTAGAGAGAAAGTATTACTCCGTCATAATAGTCCAGGCGGTTGAGAAGAGGCTCGGGCTCTTAGTTGATGAGCTGAATGGCAGGCAGGATATAGTAGGTAAAAGCTTAAGCGAACCGCTCAAGAATGTCAAATATGTCTCCGGAGCGACGATACTCGGGGACGGTCGCGTCATATTGATCATCGACGTGCCATCCATAATCGATTCTTTCGAAGGCGGCGTCGTCATCAGGCGCCAGGATGTTTCCAAGGCGATGCCCGGACCCATCGTGAAGAAGAGGAGAAAGACCATCCTTCTGGCGGAGGATGCCATATCGACAGCGATGCTTGAGAAGAACGTCCTGGAGTCGGCGGGATTTTCCGTAGTCATCGCGCGCGATGGGCAGGAGGCGCTTGAAAAATCGGCGCAGGAAAAGTTCGACCTCGTGATCACTGATATATTGATGCCGAGAATGGATGGATTTGAGCTTACGATCACTTTAAGAAAAGACAAATTATACAAGAATATACCGATCATCATAGTCACGACGAGAGAGAGCGATGCGGACAAGAGGCGCGGCCTTGAGGCCGGAGCGGACGCATACATACTGAAGAGCGAATTCACATCGGAAGGATTATTGAATACTATAGAGAGGCTTATAGGATGAGCGCGGCTGAAAAGAAGATACGCGTACTGATAGTAGACGATTCGGCGCTCATGAGAGAGGCCTTAAAATCGATCATAGAGAAGGACCCTGCCATTGAAGTCGTCGGTCTGGCGAAGAACGGCAAAGAGGGCGTAGAGAAGGCCCTCCTGCTTAAACCCGACGTCATCACTATGGACCTGAAGATGCCGATGATGTCCGGGTTGGAAGCCACAGAAGCCATAATGGAAGAGCTGCCAATACCGATAATAGTTGTAAGCAGCATGGATATAACTGTCATAGTAAAGGCGCTTTCTATAGGCGCTATGGATTTTGTGGCAGTTACGTCGGATATAGAGACTATCGCCGCGGATCTCATAACCAAGATAAAGATAGCCTCACACGTAAAGCCATTAAGACGCATGAAGATCAAAGCATGTGTCGTAAAGGCTCCAAAGGAATTAAGAGGTAAGGAGGCGTCCAAGGTAGTGGCGATCGGTGTTTCTACAGGAGGCCCGCAGGCTCTGCAGCAGGTCCTGGCGAAACTGCCGCCTGCCTTTCCATGCGGAATACTGATCGTACAGCATATGTCTAAAGGATTCATTGACGGTCTTGCCGAGTGGCTGAATACAACGTCGTGCCTTCATGTAGATGTTGCCAAGGCGGGAGATATTTTGAAGAAAGGCATGATCCTCTTGGCGCCCGACGACTTGCATATGCGTATAGGTGGTGACGGCAGGATAACATTAAGTGAAAATACCAGCAAGGCTATAGTGCATGTCCCGTCGATAGATGTCATGATGAAGTCCGTGGCCGATTATTATCAGGAGAACGCCATAGGCGTTATCATGACTGGCATGGGGCAGGACGGGGTCGACGGGATAAGAGCCATAAGGAAAGCCGGCGGCAGGACGATAGCGCAGGATGAAAAGACGTCTGTGGTGTTCGGAATGAATAAGATGGCTATAGATATTGGGCTCATTGATAAAGTGGTTGCCCTGGAAAGAGTGGCGGAAGAAATTACAAATATGGTTTCGGAATAATTTATCCATGCCAAAAAAGATACTGGTCACAGACGATAGCCCTACGATAGTCGCAATGATAAAAGAGCTTCTTGAGTCGAATGGATATGCCGTTGTAACGGCCGTAGATGGCCAGGAGGCTCTAGACAAGGCCAAACAAGAGAAGCCCGATCTTATAGTCCTCGACCTGATGCTGCCCAAGATAGACGGATACAAAGTCTGCGCCATGTTGAAGTTCGATAAAAACTACAGCAAGATCCCCATCATCATCCTAACCGCACGCGCGGGAGAATCAGATAAAGAGCTCGGCACCGAAGTACGTGCCGACGCCTACGTAACAAAACCATTCGAGCCGAACGCGTTTCTATCCAAAGTAAAAGAGTTCATAAAATAGATTGAAGAAGATAATCTTATCGGTTCTCGCATTACTGTCGGCGCTTGCCATAGCCGGCGGGGTCTATTTCAACGAAACGGTATTCCCCGAGAAGATAAAGTCCGCGCTGATCGAAGGCTTCCGGCTTGCTACGGGAAAAAAGATAGAGCTCTCCAGCGCAAAGCTTGACCTATTCAAAGGCCTCGTCATAAAAGACCTCGCCATTCTGGATAACGACCTCTGGGTCATAAAGGCCAAAGAGGCGGACTGCAGGTTTCTGGTACTCCCCCTATTCAAGAAGCAGATAATGATAACATCGCTGGAATTAAAAAACGCGCAGATATTTCTGGAGCGCCGAAAAGACAACACATTCGACATAGTCGAGACCTTCTTTAAAGAGCCGATCCTCTTGAACGGCGAGTACAGCCTGGTGATCTTAAGGATAATGTTGTCCAAGGCCGCCATCAATTATAAGGATAGTGCGCTCGATCCGGCTCTCACCAAAGATATCAGAAATGTATTTTTGGATGTGCATCTTTCGCTTCCTGATAAAGTGATATTCGACTCCGAATTTGAGATCCCTTCCAAATTACCCATGCTCATCAGGATAAAAGGCGAATATAAAGCGCTAAAGAAGGAGCTCTCGCTTGACATCAATGCGAGGGACCTCTATTTAAAAGAGTTTACGCCGTACTGTAAAGATCAAAATGTAGAATTGCCGGAAGGCAGATTTGACGCCGAAGCAGCACTAAAGTACGCAAATGATACGCTTGGCGCCAAGATAAGTATGACGAGCCTCGGTTTAGAGTTCCCTCAAGGACCGGTAAAAGCAAATATAAATTGCGCGCTTACGGCCAATGCGGAATATGATTTCAAGAAGAAGACCCTATCTTATTCGGGTGATCTAGATATTAAAAACCTTGCTCTCTCCGGGCTCGGATACGTTGACAGGATCGACGATATAAGAGGAAGGGCGATATTTACCGAGTCAAGATTTCTGTCAAAGAACCTCACCTGCACTCTTGCCGGGCTGCCCATCACCGCAGCTGCGGATCTCACGGACTTTAAGACCGGATCACTCATTATAGATATAAAATCCCTGTCGGAATTGGGCATGCTTAAAGATATACTAAAGAACCGGCTTAAGATAAAGCTTCCCGCAGAGCTCTTGGGGGCAGGGTCTTTAAACTTGAAACTGGAATATAAAATCCCTGTGAAAGAGATGCCCACGGTGAGCGGTTATCTTGATGTTTCAGGCGCAAAGATCGCTCTGGAGTATAACAAGATCCCTCTCGATAATGTGAAAGGTAGATTTAAATTCACATCGAACCAGTTATTATGGGAAGACCTCACATTTAGGCATATGGACGCCGACTACATTTCGTCGGGCACTATTACCAATTTCGAAAAGCCCGGGATAGATATCAAATTGGATTCAGAGAAGCTCTCGGTGAGATCACTCCTTGCGGTCAACGGCAACTTTCTCACTATTTCGAGGCTGGAGGGTCGTTTAGAAAATACAGATTTCTCGATATACGGCGATCTTGATACGACCGATCCTGCCAATATAGCGGCCGAGCTCAATGGTACGGTAAAATTCGGACTTAATGAAAATAAGGAGCTATTGAAAAAGTTTGAAGGCGTGATTAAAGATTCAAAGCTTTCCGGCAGGGTGACGGCCAAATTTGCGTTAAAAGGAAATATGAACGACCTCTCTTCCTGCGATGCCGATGTGGAAGTTTCCGGCCCCGGCGTTTCACTATATGGTTTCAAGATGGAAAATTTCTCCATGAGCTGCATGCAAAGGTCGGGCGTCATAGATATTGTCAAGATGCAGGCGTCCCTGTACGGCGGCACTCTCGATGGATCCGGCAGACTTGACCTTGTTTCGAAGGAGAAGGGTTATCAGATAAAAGGAGAAGTCAGGGATCTGAAGATAGAAAAGATAAAGCTCGATACGGAGTTTAAGGATCGCGATATATCCGGAGCCATATACTCACGGTTCGGGTTTAAAGGGTATCAGTCCGATCCCTCAAAATTCAGCGCATGGGGCAAGATAAATATATCTAATGGAAAGCTGTGGCAGCTCAACCTCTTCCGGGGTATAGGAACGGTCATATTCAGAAAGGACTTCGGCTCCGTTATATTTAAGGAGGGAGACTGCGATTTCTCGATCAAGGACAGGGCCATATCCACCGGAGATATCAATTTACGAAGCGACCTGCTCAATATCAGCGGTGTAGCCAGGATCGGTTTCGATAATTCCATAATAGCGTCTCTTAAGGCTGAGTTCACGGATGAAGGAGTCGATGCCAGCAAAATAGCGGGTGCCATAGAGCGTTACAGTATAATAGAGGTGAACGGCACATTGAAAGAGCCGAATGTGAAGATCAGGCCGGATCTAAGCAATGTCATGAGCGATATTGCCGAGGGTCTCTTCCAACAATAAAAACTTGTGGTATACTCTCTCTAACCAGGTTAGAACAGTGCCTTTCTAACCTGGTTAGAAAAAAAGGAGGGCGGGATATGAAAAAGGGGTCGAAGGTATTCGTATTTATGACCGCCGGAATAGCCGCTTTGGCGGGACTATTATTCGGGTACGATACCGGAGTGATATCCGGGGCCATCCTGTTCATAAAAGATCAATTCAAGCTTGCTTCATCAGCCGTGGAAGCGGTGGTGAGCGCCGTGCTGATCGGAGCTGTGATAGGAGCGGCCTTCTCGGGCGCTATAACCGATAGATTCGGGCGCAAAAAAGTCCTGATAGTGACGGCTTTACTATTTGCCGTCGGCGCTATCGGAGCAAGCCTCGCAGCCAACGTCGCAATGATCGTGCTATTCCGTCTCATAATAGGAGTCGCGATAGGCGTAGCCTCTTATACCGCCCCGTTATATATTTCCGAGATCTCTCCTCCTCAAATGAGAGGCGCCCTGGTATCGTTAAATCAGCTGATGATAACCTGCGGTATAGTGGTCTCCTATCTGGTAGATTATGCGCTATCTTTGGGCGCTAACGAATGGCGCTGGATGTTCGGGCTCGGAGCCATACCGGCGGTAATACTCGTAACCGGCATGATGGCTCTCTCCGAAAGCCCGAGATGGCTCGTCGGACGGAATAAGACCGCCGAAGCGCGTGCGGCTTTGGCGCGCGTAATGCCGCAGAGTGAGATAGACAAAGAGATGCGCTCAATACAGAAATCTCTTACGGCAAAAGAGGGGTCCTGGAAAGAGCTTCTCCAGCCGTGGATAAGGCCGGCGCTCGTCGTGGGAATAGCTTTGGCGTTCTTCCAGCAGGCAACGGGAATAAACACTATAATCTACTATGCTCCCACGATATTTGAGTTTGCGGGATTCGGATCGCATAAGGTGGCGATACTTGCAACGGTCGGAGTCGGCATCGTTAACGTGCTTATGACCGTAGTTGCCATATGGTTCATCGATAGGCTGGGAAGAAAGCCGCTACTTTATATAGGCATGACCGGCATGGCCATAAGCTTAGCCGTTATCGGCATCGCCTTTAATATGCCAAGCATAACAGGTGCCTTAAAGATGGTCACGGTATTAGGAGTCGTATTTTACATAGCGTCTTTCGCGATAAGCCTCGGGCCGATATTCTGGCTTATGATAGCCGAGATCTATCCGCTGAATGTGCGCGGAAGGGCGATGAGCCTCGCTACGGTGGCGAACTGGGGTTTCAATGCTGTAGTAGCTTCGACGTTCCTTACGCTGACAGAAAAACTGGGCAAGGCCGGGACATTCTGGTTCTACGCTATTGTCTGCGCCATCGGCATAGCATTCTGTTATCTCTATGTCCCCGAGACGAAAGGCCATTCTCTCGAGGAGATAGAAGAGCACTTGAGAAAGAATAAAGGTTTGAGATCTCTCGGGTTGTCCAAGGAGGCGAAATGATGAGAAAGACGATAGCCTTAGTACTGGCATTACTCTTTTCGGCAGCCCCTGCCTATTCCAGCTACGATCCTTCTTATTTAGCCGAGCAGAAGGAGGCAAAAAAGATAGAGCGGTTAGGGGGTTTGCCGGCGAGTTCCGAAACACAGCAATATATGCTCGGAGACTGGAAGAGTTTGCGCGAAGAGCTGGAAAACGAGGGCGTTACATTCAGCTCAACATTTACGACCGACGTGCTTGGCAACGTATCCGGCGGCATGAAGCAGGGCGCGCGATTTGATTCCTCTACGGGCTGGGATGTGAATTTCGATCTTGAGAAGTTCGTCGGTATGATCGGCACGCAGTTCCATATTTCAGGCCTGTGGAGAGCCGGTCAGAATCTTTCAAAAGCCACAATAGGTAATGACCTTACCTGCAGCACTATCTTTGGCAATGAACAGTTCAGGTTCTATTTTCTGTATCTGGAAAAGGACTTGTTGGACAAAAGGCTGAACATAAGGTTCGGCAGGATCGCCGCAGGCGACGATTTTGCCACTTCGCCGCTTTATGGGATATATGTAAGCAACGCCGTTGACGGTGTGCCTATAAGCATACCGATAAACATGTTCTTTTCAGTATATGCTACCGCCACCTGGGGAGCGCGGGCAAAATATAATCTCAATAAAGATTTTTACATCTTTTCAGGTATTTACGACGGTGATGCAGCTGTTGCGCGCAATGACATGTATGGATTCGATTTCTCGCTGCGTCTTAAAGAAGGCCTGGCGTTTGCCGAGGAGTTTGCTTACGCGCCGGAGAAAGGTGTTGGCCCTACGGGACTTCCCGGACATTACAAAGCCGGTATATACTATAATGGGGCCACATGCAGGGATCTTTACTCGGATATTAACGGCAATTCTTTCGCGGTAACCAATCTGGATAAAAAGAAACATATCGGAAATTACAATGTATATCTGATCGCAGACCAGATGATATACCGCGAAAAAGGGACTATCGATCAAGGACTCACCCCCCTGATATGTGCCACGATCGGTCCGGAAAGTATAAATAAGTTCCCGTTCTTTCTGATGGGCGGCCTTATATATAAAGGGCTTATTCCCGGAAGAAATAACGATACGACGGCGGTCCAGATGGCATACGCAAAATACAGCGACAAGATAAAGGAATCTCAGGCCTCTGTCGGCTCAAGGGCGCAGCAATATGAAATAGCCCTTGAATTCACGCATAAAATAAATATCACGAAGTGGATGTATATGCAGCCGGATATCCAGTATATAATACAGCCCGGCGGCACAGGCAATATAGATGACGCGCTGGTATTAGGATTCCAGTTTGGGCTCACTTTCTAAAATATGATATTCAGAAGCTTCCGGGTCAAGGTCACGGTCCTCTTTGTCCTCCTGATGTTCCTATCCGGGCTCATCGGCAATTTCTTTGTCTATGAATATTCCCTAAAGTCCCAGATGGACCAGTTGCGCGACAAACTGATGATAATAGCGCAATTGATCGCCAAGAACGTCGACGCGAAGGAGCTCCTGGGAATACCCCTCAATAAA
>JAPLMH010000159.1 GCA_026387135.1 Candidatus Omnitrophota bacterium
CCAGGAAGCGAGATATGAGAGGGTCCAGGCGGCCATAGCAGCTTATCTGCGTGAATTTGAGAAGGAGATGATACCGTATCCTATAGGATCATTGAAGGTAGTGATGGATGGACAGAGAGTCTATATAGCTGAATAAAATTACTTTATAAAATATTTTAAGGCGAGGACCCCGCCGACTACGAGGAGAAGGAAACCGATAGAAAATATATCGAAATACTTCTCTATGGAGTCGGACATCTTTTTACCTAATACGCGAAGGGCACCCGCCACTAAGAAGAACCTGCCGGCACGACCTACTATAGAAGCCACTACAAGGGTAACCAGCGAGATCTTGAATAACCCCGCTGTGATAGTGATAGCCTTATAGGGTATGGGGGTAAATGCGGCTGTGAATACCACCAAAAATGCGTTCTGTGCATACTTTTCACCAAGCGTATTCACTACAGCATTGAGATTGTAAGTCTGCACGATGAGCTTTCCGACAGTTTCAAATAAGCTCCATCCTATGAAGTAGCCTAAAAGCGCCCCCAGGACGGATCCAACTGTGCAGATAGTGGCATAGCGGATCCAATTTTTCTGGTGAGCTACAACCATCGCTATAAGCAGTACATCAGGCGGAATAGGGAAGAAGGAGCTTTCGATAAAGGCTATAAAAAATAGGGCATATGGCGCCTGTTTTGTCCTGGCCCAATGGAGCGTCCAATCGTACAGGCGGCGTATCCAGCGTAGCGGTGCTTTTAATGTGTAGAATAGGTCTTTCTTCATCTTCCGAGACATTATAACAAAATCAGATTATAAGTCCATATCTTTGACTTAAAAATTCTTGATATAACTCTCTGCCACGCCTATAATACTATTCATGACCAAATACGATAAGGTGATCGAGGCGCCATTCGATTATTACTTCGGTGCTTTTCTTAACCTGAACTGCAGCCTGCCATGTGAATACTGTGTGCAGAAGATAACGCTTCCAGGTCAGCCCATAGCGCATTATCCGCTTATTTCCGGCAAGGAGTGGGTCGAGGCATTGAATAGCATCGCGGGGAGGACCAAAAAAAGGTTCTTAAGGTCTCCAAAGAGAAAGAAGATATCTATCACGGGCGGCGAGCCATCACTTCATCCCGACTTCGTATATATCCTGAATAATCTCGACAAAGACTGGAAGATCACCGTTACCTCGAACTTCACCTCGCCGTTTTTTGATAAGGATATAAAATTCTTAAAGACTATCAGGAGAAGGCGCAATCTTAAGTTCAACGCCTCATATCACTTCATGTACGCGGATATAGATAGATTCATCGGAAACGTGAAGAAGATGAAGAAGGCGGGCTTTACAGTGCACAGCATATTTCTCGTAGCGCATCCGGAACACATGAAAGAGATAGAAGAGTATAAGAAGAGATTGTTAAAGGTGCACAAGATAGTAAAGCTTCAGAGGTTCTTCGGAAGGCATAAAGGCGATCTCTATCCTGTAGAAGATGCTTACGATGTCGTATGTGAACAAGAGGACGGCATCAGAAATTACAAGGCTTATAAAGAGGGGTTCGGCCAGTCTGGCAAAAAGAAGATGTACTGCCGTGTGAAGAAAGTGCTCTTTGCCCCTAACGGGGATATATACAACTGCCACTATAAGCTTTACACCGGCCATAAAGATAAATTTGGGAATTTATTAGATAAAGATCTGCATATAGTGATGCCCCAGGACTTCTTTCTGTGCCATGATTACGGCTTCTGCAACCCCTGCGATTCCGAGGGGCATGCTTTCAAAGATATGGAAGGTAAAGAGTTCAATATAGGACAGAAATAGATGCGCAGAATATTATCAGCGTGCATGGTATTATTTCTATTGTCTATATACGCACAGGCCTCTTACGCCGAAAAACCGGTCCCGCGAGTCGCCAGTTTCTGGAATAAAGTTAAAGAGAATATAGTCCAGTGCGTCCTTTGCCCGCGCAAATGCATTATTGATAACGGCCAGAGGGGTCTGTGTACCGTACGTATAAATAAAGACGGCACACTTTACACTCTGGGTTACGGCAATCCGGTCGCGGTCCATATAGACCCCATAGAGAAGAAACCTTTCTTTAACGTCCTGCCCGGAACAGATGCATTCTCCATAGCGGTAGCGGGCTGCAATATGCGCTGCCTCTTCTGCCAGAATTGGCAGATATCTCAGGCCAAACCCGACGAGGTGACCGCATACGATATGCCTCCGGAAATGGTAGTATCCGAAGCTATAAAGAATAATTGCCCGTTCATAGTATATACCTACACAGAACCCACCGTATTTTATGAATATATGCTCGACATCTCGAAGCTCGCCAGGGCCAAAGGATTAAAGAACGGCATGCATACCTGCGGCTACATAAACCCGGAACCGTTAAAAGAGCTACTTAAATATATGGATGCCGTCAACGTCGATCTGAAGGGATTTAATGAAGAATTTTATCAGAAGATGGGAGCCTTCGCGAGTCTCGAGCCGGTATTAAATACGCTTAAGGCGGTAAAGCGGGCGGGGGTGTGGCTCGAGATCACAAATCTCATAATACCCGGGTTGAACGACGATCCCGAAGAGATCAAGAAGATGTGCGAATGGATAAGAGATAACCTGGGCGCGGATACGCCGCTGCACTTCTCGAGGTTCATGCCATCTTTTAAACTGCAGAACCTGCCGCCCACGCCCGTTTCGAAATTGGAAGAGGCCTATAAAATAGCCAAAGACGCGGGCTTGGAGTATGTCTACATAGGCAACGTTCCCGGCCACACAGGTGAAAATACATATTGCCCCCAATGTAGTAAACTCATAGTCGGCAGGATCGGTTACCGCATAACAGAGAATAATATCAAGGACGGCAAGTGTAAGTACTGCGGCAGATCGATATCGGGCATATGGGCACCCTAGTCACTTATCTGCAGATATTCGGGATCGGCTTCAGTTTCGGGATCGCCGGACCGTGTTTCCTGACATGTACCCCCGTCCTCATCACTTATATAGTCGGAAGCAAAAAAGGCTGGACCCAGACATTTAAGGATATATTCACGTTCCTTTCGGGAAGATTGCTCGCCTACTTATTATTGGGTGCACTGGCGGGCCTCTCCGGAGCTGTTTTAAAAAAATTCACCGAATCCTCTCTGTCCGCATATCTTCAGCCGCTTGCCGGAATGGTTACCATACTATTCGCAATTATATTACTTACCGGTAAAAGCGGTGATAATTGCGCATGCCCAACCGCCCGAGGGAAGATGGTCAATTTCGGTGGAATATTCGCTTTCGGTTTTCTCATAGGCGTAAGTCCATGCGCTCCGCTTTTGGCGCTTCTCTTCGACATAGCACTTATGTCTAAGGGTATGATCGACGGCATACTTTACGCGTTATTCTTTGGACTGGGGACATTCCTGTCGGGGCTGATCACCATCGGCGTGATCGCGGGGATCTTGACGCGCATTCCGGCCGCATTTGTCAGATCAAAGACCGTCTCCACCATATTTAAGATCGTATGCGCGTCGCTATTATTATTGCTGGGGCTTGGCCTGATATTGAAAGGCTACGGAATATGAGAAGAAGCATAATAATCTCCATGATCCTGACGGGATTTACGGCGATGGCCGCGCAGATAATTTATATGCGCGAGCTATTGGTAGTATTTTACGGTAATGAGCTGTCGATAAGCTTTATCCTTGCCGGCTGGCTTATCAGCGGAGCGATAGGCAGCGCCGTATTCGGAAGGTTCGCGGACAGGATAGTATCGAAGATAAAGGCCTTCTCTTTATGTCAGATGGCATTAGGATTACTTCTTATAGCGGGGATCGTAGCGGTAAAATTTGTTAAGATCTTTCTCGGTGTCAATCCCGGCGAGATCGTAGGGCTATTTCCCATAATAGCTGCGAGCTTCGCCATTCTTGCGCCCATCTGTATATTAATGGGTTTTATCTTCTCGCTCGGCTGCAGGATGTATGAAGACCATTCCGGGCCCCGGCCCTGGAATGCTATAGGTAGTATATATATATTAGAGGCCGTAGGCTCTATCGTAGGCGGCGCGCTTACCGGTCTCATACTTATCAAATCGTTCGATGCGCTGCATATCGCAGCTATGCTCGCGTTATTAAATTTCCTGGCGGCATTTATATTGAATCGCAGGGCTTCCGTATTTCTTATAGCTATAATCGTCGCGCTATGGTCTTTTGGCGGTTTTGCAAAGATAGAAAGATATTCTCTCAAAAAACAATGGCCCGGCTACGAGGTCCTGGACTCGAAAAATTCGATATATGGGAATATCCTGATAGCCAGAAGAGGGGAAGACTATACATTATTCAATAACGGACTACTCTCTTTTACGATACCGGATAAGCCGAGCTCTGAAGAGGCCGTTCATCTGGCGCTATTGGAGCACAAGGACCCGAAGAGGGTGCTTTTAATAGGCGGAGGTGTCGGGGGGTTGGTAGAAGAGATACTGAAACACCGCGTTGAAAGGGTGGACTATGTGGAGATGGATCCATCCATAATAGAGATCTCCGTAAAGTATCTGCCCGAAAGTTATTACAAAGCGCTTAAAGAGGCGCGCGTATCGATAAAAAATACCGACGGAAGATTCTTTGTTAAGAACTCAAAAGATCTATATGACTGTGTAATAATTCACACCGGCGATCCCTATACGGCAGAGGGCAATAGATACTATACGGCGGAATTTTTCAATGAGGTCAAGAAGAGACTTAAAGCGGGAGGCCTCTTATCTTTGGGACTTACATCCAGCGAAAGCTACATAAGCAGGCCTCTGGCGGAATTCTTGAGGTCCATATATGCCACTTTAAGGTCCGTATTCAATGAAGTCTTCATTATACCGGGCGAGACGGCGTACTTTTTGGCTTCGGATTCGGTAGGCAGCCTGACTTACGATAATAGAATATTGGAGGAGAGGACCCTTGCCAGGAAATTAGATACACAGTATGTGCGGGATTATTACCTGTTCTCAAAACTTTCACCCGAAAAGATAGCATATTCCGATAAGGTCATAAAGAACAGGGAAGGCGCGATAATAAATCACGACTCGAGGCCCATCGCATATTATTATGGCCTCATATTCTGGACGACGTTATTCAGGGATTCCGTATTCTCTAATATCTTAAGATCGGTCACCGAACCTGTGGTATGGCGCTCTATGGGTATATTTGTGATGCTCTTCGCAGTCATATCCATCTTATATCGAAGGTCTTTTAAGAGATCTACTCTCATGGCGGTGATGGCCGGCGGCTTCAGCTCCATGGCCTTTCAACTAATTATTCTGCTCACATTTCAGACGATGTATGGATATCTATTCTATAAACTTGGGATCATCCTTACCGCTTTCATGGTCGGCCTGGCCCTGGGCGCCATACTTGTCGGTCTCTTTTCTAACCAGGTTAGGCGCACAGATCTCTCCAATTCTAACCTGGTTAGAAATCGAATAATGCTCATAGCGGTGCAGGGTGATTTCATCTTATTTTCCATACTATTAGGCGCAATATTCTCGAAATTTTGCCCGGCCTCTCTCTTCCCGGTGCTATCCGTAATAGCCGGCTCGATCGGCGGCGCTCAATTCGCCATTGCCAATAAGATATTGCTTGGCCAAAAGAGAGATGTGGGCAGGGTAGGCGGGTTGAGCTACGGCGTAGACCTCTTCGGTTCATTTTTAGGCGCGCTTCTAACAGGCATATTCCTGATCCCTATACTGGGGATACCCAAAACCTGCTTCGCGGTTGCGATCATCAACACAGCAGTCCTCGCGCTGTTGCTAATTAATATGCGTGTTGAAGAGTAGGTCGTTTTGTAGTATCATATGTCCTGCTGAAATTAGTCGTAACGAGATTTTTACGACGCGCCCGTAGCTCAACTGGATAGAGTGAGTGGCTTCGAACCACTAGGTCGCAGGTTCGACTCCTGCCGGGCGCGCCACTAGATAAATTCGTGCGGACGTGGCGGAACTGGCAGACGCGCACGGCTTAGGACCGTGTGCCGAAAGGCTTGTGGGTTCAAATCCCTCCGTCCGCACCATTTTTATAACAGAGGTGAGCTTATGATCATAGTTTTAGGCATAATAGCCGCTCTTATTCTCGCGAGCGTCATAATCCTGCAGAGATTCATGAAAGATATGGCCAAAGTTGAAAAAGAGCTGCTTAAAGAGATGAAAGAGATGAAGCAGTGCCTGGTAAGGATAAACGAAAAGCAGCTGTAGTCCTTGGCATGTTTTCTCATTGATTTCATATGGGCGTTTTGGTATAATCATGCTCTTATTTTCTTTGATATAACGCCCGCATAGCTCAATTGGCAGAGCAGGACACTCTTAATGTCAAGGTTCCAAGTTCGATTCTTGGTGCGGGCACCAGGTTTGCGGCGGTAATTCAGTGGTAGAATGCGACCTTGCCAAGGTCGATGCCGTGGGTTCGAACCCCATCCGCCGCTCCATCCGCCTTCGCAATTACACGTTGATTGCGGAGGCGGACCACAAAATTTTGCTTGGCGCAATATAAAGGAGACAAAAAATGATGAAGATCATGGACTTTTTGAATAAAAAGGCCATATCGGTGGACATTAAAGCTACAGATAAAGAAGGCGTTATACGCGAACTTGCGGACCTTCTGGCGAACGCTACCGACATGAAGAACAAGGAAGAGCTTATCAGGGCTGTCCTGGCCAGAGAAGCGTTAGGCTCGACCGGCATAGGGCAAGGCATAGGAATTCCCCATGCCAAAAGCCAGGTCGTTAAAGAGCTGGTCGCCGCATTCGGACTTTCAAAGGAGGGAGTGAACTTCGATTCCCTCGACGGCGAACTGGTCCATATATTCTTCCTGTTGATAGCTCCGGAAGAATCCGCAGGCCCTCACCTCAAGGCGCTTGCCAGGATATCCCGCATGCTCAAGGATAAATATTTCAGAGAGCTCCTCAGAAAAGCAAAGAACGAGAGCGAGATCCTGCAGATAATCCAGGACGAAGATTCCAAGAAATATTAATATAAAGCGCTAGCTTCAAAATGATAAAAATACTAAAAGCTTTTAAATGGCTTTATCCCGGCATGAGGGTCAAGAGATGGAGTTTCTTGGCCGTCTTTGGCGTCATTATGATATCTATGGGGTTCGTCATGGTGATATCGGAGGCCACCTCTAAAAGCAAGACATTTGCCGCTGTGATAATAATAGCGGGCATACTAGCGGTCGTTACGGGGATAAAGCGCATAATAAAATCGTTCGTTACAATACTCCTTCCCTCAAAAGAAGGCGACCTTGTAGATAAGGTATATAATAAGCTCATATTGGAGAGGGGCCCTAAAGTGGTGGTGGTCGGAGGCGGGACGGGACTTTCGATGCTTCTGCACGGCCTAAAGGAGTATACGAGCAACATAACCGCCGTAGTTACCGTAGCGGATGACGGCGGATCGAGCGGGCGTTTGAGGCAGGACTTCGATATGCTTCCGCCCGGCGATATAAGAAATTGCCTTGTGGCGCTGGCAGATGCCGAGCCGTTGATGGCCAAGCTCTTTCAGTTCAGGTTCGGAGAGGGGACGGAGCTAAAAGGGCACAACTTCGGCAATCTCTTCATTACGGCAATGACAAAAGTCGCGGGGGGTTTTGACGCGGCCATAAAAGAGTCGAGCAAGGTCCTGGCGATAAGAGGAAGCGTCGTGCCGTCCACGCTCAATAAGGTTACGCTCGTCGCACAGCATAATGACGGAACGGAGAGCGCGGGGGAGAGCCAGATACCGAAAACGGGTAAGCCGATAAAGAGGATCCTCTTGAGGCCGGCGGGCTCAAAGCCCACTCACGAAGCCATAGAGGCGATAAAGAAGGCCGACGGGATAATACTGGGTCCGGGAAGTTTATACACGAGCATAATGCCGAATCTTCTGGTGGAAAAGATCCATAAGGAGATAATCGCATCTAAGGCCGTAAAGATATATGTCTGTAACGTGATGACTCAGAAGGGCGAGACCGAAGGCTATAAGGCCAGCGATCATCTCGGGGCTATCGTGGAGCATACCGCTCCCGGCATAGTCGACTACTGCATAGTCAATACCGCGAAGATACCGGACAGCATGATAGATAGATACAAAACCGAAGGTGCCAGCCCGGTCGCGGTCGACGCGGATAACATAAAGAAGATGAAATGTAAACTGATAGAGGCGCACATGATCATCACCAAGGACTATGTGAGGCATGACGCCGGGAAGCTTGCAAAGATAACGATAGATCTTATAGGAAGTTTAAAGAAAGCTAAATCCTAAGGTGAAAGAAGTCGTAGTGGTAGAGAAGATCGTAATAATAAAGAATAAGCAGGGCCTGCATGCCCGGCCGGCTGCGCTATTCGTCCAGATCGCTAATAAATTCGATTCCGATGTTATGGTCTCTAAAGGCAAGATAAAGGTGAACGGTAAATCCATAATGGGGATAATGATGCTGGAAGCCGGAAGTGGATCCAAGGTCACCATCACTACTAAGGGAGAGGACGCCCAGCAGGCAATCGCTGAGCTGGAGAGCCTTCTCTTGAGCGATATCGAGGATATCATAAAATGATCAAAGAAAAAGAGCTTATCTTAAGGGGTATCCCGGCCGCTCCAGGGATAATCACGGGTAAAGTGCTGCTTCTCGACAGGGAGCAGTATGTTATACCCAAGCGCGCGCTGAAAGACGATCAGATCGCGAACGAGATAAAGCATTTCAAGGACGCGCTTATCCAGACGAAACAGGAAGTGATGGAGATAAAGAAGCGCATATCCGAGGAGCTCTCGGTAGAGCACGGCCAGATATTCAGCGCGCATCTCTTGGTAATAGAAGACAGCATGCTCATAGAAGAGGTAATAGCCAAGATCAAGAGAGATAAGCTTTCCGCCGAATATGTATTTCAGGATGTCCTGAAAAAATATATAAAAGTATTCTCGGAGATGGACGATGAATACTTAAGAGGGCGCATAAGCGACATCAACGACATAGGTAAGAGGATACTGAAGAATCTTATCGGCGCCAGAGAAGACGCTCTCTCCACGTTAAAGGATAAGGCGATAGTGGTATCTTACGATCTTTCTCCGTCCGATACCGCCACTATGCACAAGAAGAATGTGATAGGATTTGCCACCGACATAGGAAGCCGCACTTCGCATACCGCCATCATGGCCAAGTCTTTGGAGATACCGGCGGTCGTGGGCCTTGAGACTATAACCAAAGAAGCGAAGAACGGCGATATCATGATAGTCGACGGGACACACGGCGTGGTGGTGATAAACCCTACCCCGGCGACGCTTAAGCATTATGAGTCGAGCCGTAAAAAATTAATAGCTTTCGGAAAGACCCTTCTGGATATGAAGGGCCTGCCGTGCGAGACGAAAGACGGCAGGAAGATAGGCCTGATGGCGAATATAGAACTGCAGGAAGACGTCGTTTCCGTTATCGCTCACGGCGCCGAGGGGATAGGGCTATACAGGACCGAATACTTTTACATGAACCGCAAAGACCTGCCGACCGAAGAAGAACAATTTAAGGAATATTCGATGGTCGCCAAGAAGATGAAGCCCTACACCGTAGTCATAAGGACGCTCGATCTGGGCGGGGATAAGTTCTTATCGCAGCTTGAGATACCGCAGGAGATGAACCCGTTCATGGGATGGCGCGCCATAAGATTCTGCCTGGCAAGGCCCGATATATTCAAGACACAGCTGCGCGCCATACTGAGAGCTTCCGCTTTCGGGAAGCTGAAGATGATGTATCCGATGATATCGGGTATTGAGGAGCTGAAGCAGGCTAACGTCATCCTGGAAGAGGTTAGAAAGGATTTAAGGAAAGAGAGCATACCGTTCGACGAGAACATGGAAGTGGGCGCCATGATAGAGGTGCCGTCCGCTGCGTTGACGGCCGATATCTTAGCCAGGGAAGCAGAGTTCTTCTCTATAGGGACTAACGACCTCATCCAATATTCTTTGGCTGTCGACAGAGTAAACGAGAAGATAGCATATCTTTACGAACCGGCGCACCCCGCGGTATTGCTTCTGATCAAAAATGTCATAGAGGCCGGCCACAGGGCGGGTATATGGGTCGGCATGTGCGGAGAGATGTCCGGAGACATAGTGATGACCCTCATACTTTTAGGGCTCGGCCTTGATGAATTCTCCACATCGCCGATCGCGATCCCCGAGATCAAGAGGATAATAAGGTCGGTCACTATGGAGCAGGCAAAAGAGATCGCCCAGCAGGCTCTTACGCTATCCACGGGCAAAGAGATAGAGAAGTTCGCCAGAAGAAAGCTTAAAGAGATAATCCCGGATATCGCCATAGAAATAGAATAAGTCGATGATAGAATTGGACAGTTTTAAAAAAATAGAGAAGTATGATGAATCGAGCATGCTCGAGCTCATCGAATCTTTTCCCGACCAATGCCAGGACGCCAAGTGCATAGGTGACGAGTTTGAGCTGCCCGAAAAGTTCAAGCGTCCCTACAAAAATATAGTCTGCACCGGCCTCGGAGGCTCGGCTATAGGAGCGGATCTCGTGAGATCCTATATTGCCGGAGACTCCCGGATCCCCATATCGGTGAACAGGAACTATACGCTTGCAAATTTCGTTAACGAAGAGACCCTTGTCATAGTATCCAGCTATTCCGGTGATACGGAAGAGACCTTGAGCGCTTACCGCGAAGCTTTATCAAGAGGCTCCGATATAATAGTCATCACTTCGGGCGGCAAACTTGAGAAGGCGGCTGAAAAAGACGATATTCCATGCCTGATCATCCCCGAGGGCTTTCCGCCGAGGTGCGCGCTGGGGTACTCGTTCTTTCCGCTCCTGACGTTATTTGCCAAGATAGGGATAATAAAGGACCAGGCCGGGGCAATAAATGATGCCATACATAATTTAAGAAAATTGAAAGACTCAAAGTTAGGATATAAGGTCCCGGGCAAGGATAATCCCGCGAAGAAGATGGCCGCGGAGATATTCGGCAAGTTTCCCGTGGTCTATGCAAGCTCCGACCATATGGATGCCGTCGTCACCAGGTGGAGAGGGCAGTTTGCGGAGAACTCCAAGACCCTTTCGTCCGGACATCTCTTCCCGGAGCTGGATCACAATGAGATAGTCGGGTGGGAGAATCCGAAAAAAGTATTGAAAGAATGCGTCGCTATAATCTTAAGGGACGCCGCCGATCATCCAAGGATATCGAAGAGGATGGATGCAACGAAAAATATTCTAAAGAGAGACAAAGTAAAAGTTCTGGAGGTAAACTCATCGGGTATTGAGCTTCTCGCCAGGATCTTCTCCCTCGTCTATATCGGGGACTTCGTAAGTTTTTATCTGGCCATATTGAACGGCATAGACCCTACGCCAGTAGAGAAGATAACATATCTGAAGAAGGAGATGAGTAAGGCATGAAACTGCTCGTATTAGCGGCGGGATATGCGGTCAGGTTGCAGCCCCTTACCCTGGATACCCCAAAGCCCCTGTTGCCGATAGGCGGCAAGTCGATGATGGATAGAATTCTTGCCAAGACATCATCCTTAAAGGATATAGACGCTATACATGTAGTGTCGAATCACAGGTTCTTTCAGAAGTTTGTGGAGTGGAAAAGCTCGCGTAAGGATGCGTCCAGGATATCCTTAGTCGACGACGGCACCATGACCAACGATACCAGGCTAGGCGCGATACGCGATATGGAGCTTGCTATAAGAGAGGCCTCGATAGACGACGATCTCCTCGTTATCGCCGGAGACAATCTCTTCGATCTCGACCTGACTCTGTTCATGAAATTCGCCAAAAACCACAATGACGGTGTCTGT
Organism: Candidatus Omnitrophota bacterium; assembly: GCA_026387135.1. GTDB lineage: Bacteria > Omnitrophota > Gorgyraeia > 2-01-FULL-45-10 > 2-01-FULL-45-10 > 2-01-FULL-45-10. The sequence goes on from JAPLMH010000159.1 coordinate 11,784, forward strand.
GTGGCACTGCATGATGTGGGAAGCATTGAGGCCGCGAAGAAGTTCGGAGTAGTACGTATCGATGGGAAAGGCCTTGTAACGGATTTTGAAGAGAAGCCTAAAGATCCCAAATCCACTCTGATATCCACGGGAATATATTTTTTCCCAAGGGCGAAGGTGGCCGGCCTTAACGAATATGTCAATTCCGAAGGCGCGAAGCTCGACGCGCCCGGTTATTATATAAGATGGTTGAGCACCAACGATAAAGTTTATGGTTTTCCGTTCTCCGAAAAGTGGTACGATATAGGCGACCTGGAGTCGTACAGGAGAGCGGATGCAGAGTACACTAAAAAAGGAGAGTAAAAGATGTCGATGCATAAATATCTGTTTACCTCGGAGAGCGTGACAGAGGGTCACCCCGACAAAGTTTGCGATCAGGTATCGGACGGAGTACTTGATGAAGTTTTAAAGCAGGATCCGGCAGGCAGAGTCGCCTGCGAAACATACGTCACGATGGGCCTTATAATCATAGGCGGCGAGATCACGACCACGGCATATGTCGATATACATGAGCTGTGCCGGAAGATCCTGAAGAACATAGGGTACACGCACCAAAAATACGGGTTCGACTACCACACCTGCGCGATACTGAATGCCATACACAAGCAATCGCCGAACATAGCCATGGGCGTGGACAGGGGCGGAGCCGGCGACCAGGGTATGATGATGGGATACGCGTGCAACGAAACACCCGAGCTCATGCCGCTCCCGATCATGCTCGCTCATAAACTTGCGCGCAAACTGGCTGAGATGAGAAAGAACGGTAAGCTTAAATATCTGGGCCCTGATGGTAAGAGCCAGGTAACGGTGGAATACCATAACGAAAAACCCGTCAAGGTCACTTCGGTCGTCCTGGCAAGCCAGCATACGGAAGAGGCGGTCGATAAGAAGACGGATCTCTTTTCGGAGGACGCAAGGCATGAGATCATAGAGAGGATAGCAAAGCCGGTCTTGAAAGAGTACATCGATAAGGATACAAAGTACTATATCAACCAGACCGGAAAGTTCCTGATCGGCGGGCCGCAGTCGGATACGGGAATGACCGGCCGCAAGATCATCGTGGACACATACGGCGGGACCGTTTCACACGGCGGAGGCGCCTTCTCCGGTAAAGATCCGACGAAGGTCGACCGGTCGGCTGCCTATATGGGCAGGTATATCGCGAGAATCTCGTCGCTGCCGGTATTGCCGATAAACTATTAATACAGCTGGCGTATGTAATAGGGCATGCGGATCCTCTCTCCATAATGGTGAATACGTATGGAACCGGTAAATTATCCGATGAGAAGATCATAAAGATAGTAAAGGACCATTTTGAGCTCACTCCGCACGGCATCATAGCCGAGCTGAAGCTGCGCGAATCGGACGGAAACAGATTTACACAGACCGCGGCCTATGGTCACTTCGGCAGGACCGAAGACGGATTTACGTGGGAGAAGACGGATCAGGTCAAAGACCTCAAAAAGTACTTAAAATAAACGGAGACTTATAATGAAATATGATGTTAAAGACTTAAAGCTGGCGAAGAAGGGCAAGCTGCGTATAGAGTGGGCGAACGAATACATGAAGGTGCTCCAGCTCATCCGCAAGCATTTTAAGGCAGAGAAGCCGTTGAAGGGATTGAATGTGGCCTGCTGCCTTCACGTGACGACAGAGACGGCGAACCTTGCCCTTACATTAAAGGAAGGCGGCGCCAATGTATTTGTATGCGCTTCCAACCCTCTGAGCACCCAGGATGATGTGGCTGCCTCCATGGTCAAGGATATGGGGATATCCACGTTCGCCATCAAGGGAGAGGACAACAAGACATACTACAAACATATCGAGAGCGTCCTGGAAGCCGATATCCATGTCACCATGGACGATGGCGCGGATCTCGTCTCGATGATACATAAGACAAAAAAACATCTCGCCGAAAATATAATAGGCGGGACCGAAGAGACGACGACAGGCGTGATAAGGTTAAGGAGCCTCGAGAGGCAGGGACTTCTCATGTACCCGATAATCGCCGTCAACGACGCTTCCACAAAGCACTTGTTCGACAACAGATACGGCACCGGACAGTCTACGCTGGACGGTATTATCAGGGCGACGAACGTCCTGGTCTGCGGATCAAATTTTGTAGTCTGCGGATACGGATGGTGCGGCAGAGGCGTAGCGATGCGCGCCAGAGGCATGGGCGCGAATGTGATAATAATCGAAATAGATCCCATGAAGGCCCTCGAGGCTGTCATGGACGGCTATAGCGTGATGCCCCTTAAGAAGGCGGCCGGGATAGGGGACGTATTCGTCACTCTTACCGGAGATATAAATGTAATACGAAAAGAGCATTTCGAAGTGATGAAGGACGGAGCGATAGTGGCGAATTCCGGGCATTTCAATGTTGAGCTTGATATCCCGGCGCTCGAAAAGATGTCGAAAGGCAAGAGGATGGTCCGGGAATTTGTGGAAGAGTATACGCTCAAAAGCGGCAAGCGTATAAATCTTCTGGGCGAAGGGCGCCTTATCAATCTGGCCGCGGCGGAAGGCCATCCGGCCAGCGTTATGGATATGAGCTTTGCCAACCAGGCGCTTTCGTGTGAATATATGGCGAAGAATTACAAAAAACTGGAGAGTAAGGTATATAAAGTGCCTGATCTTCTCGACAAGAATATCGCGAAGTTAAAGTTAGAATCTTTGGGTATCGACATAGATACGCTGACCAAAGAACAGAAAGAGTATCTGGATAGCTGGGAGATCGGAACTTAAATTTAAAAAAAGGAGCTATGGCAATGGGCAGGAAGGCGATCGACATGGACAATCTGGTAATGGATCTTGTATTGGCTGCGACTATTGACGAGAAGAACAAGGTGGCAAAGAAGATAACCGACATAGCCTACAAGAACGGTATATATTCCTCAAGCATAGACGGGTTATATATGGCGCGGGGCAAGGGCGAATTCCCGGGGAACTTTACGGTCCCGGCTATAAACTTAAGGACACTGACTTATGATCTCGCCCGCGCGATCTTCAGGGTGGCCAAGAAGAATAACGCCGGCGCTTTTATCTTTGAGATAGCGAAGTCGGAGATGGGATATACTGATCAGCCTCCGGTGGAGTATGTGGCCGTTTGCCTTGCCGCGGCTGTCAAGGAAGAATGGACCGGCCCCGTGTTTGTGCAGGGCGACGATTTCCAGGTGAACGCGAAGAACTATAAAGAGAACCCCGAAAAAGAGCTTGATGCTTTAAGGGCGATAATCACAAAGGCCATGGAAGCAGGGTTCTACAACATTGATATAGACTCATCGACTCTCGTTGACCTGACGAAGCCGAGCATAAAGAAACAGCAGAAGGATAACTACGAGGTATGCGCTATCCTCACCAATTTTATAAGAAGAAGCCAGCCTAAGGGTATAGAAGTTTCCGTAGGGGGAGAGATAGGCGAGGTCGGCCATCAGAACTCCACGCCCGAAGACCTGAGGGCTTTCATGGACGGGTTCAAGAGCAAGCTCAGGAAGGGCAGGGCAGGAATAAGCAAGATCAGCATACAGACGGGCACTTCCCATGGCGGGGTCGTCCTGCCGGACGGGACGATAGCGAAGGTGAAGCTCGATTTTGATACTTTGAGGAATCTGTCGAAGATGGCTAGGGAGGAGTACGGCCTGGCGGGCGCGGTACAGCACGGCGCATCGACGCTTCCGGCTGAGGCGTTCGGGAATTTCCCGGAAGCCGGCGCGGCCGAAGTGCATCTGGCCACGGAGTTCCAGAACATGGTATATGAGTCAAGCCACTTCCCGAAAGAGCTTAAGGATAGGATCTATGATTGGCTGAGGAAGACTCAAGGCGCGGAGAAGAAGGCCGATCAGACCGACGAACAGTTCATCTACTCCGCCAGGAAGAAGGCCCTGGGCCAGTTCAAAAAAGATATAATGGGCCTTCCAAAAGATACCAGGAACGCCATAGCGTCAGAGATAGAGAAGAAGTTCGAGTTCCTCTTCGAAAAGCTGAATGTCAAGAATACGAGAGACCTTACCTCAAAGCATGTGATCTTAAAGAGGGTGATATCGAGGAAGAGGTCCCCGTCGGAACACGTGGAGCTGACCGGAGAGGGCGCGGACTAAACTCTCTTATTCAGAAGATAGATGCCGGCCCCGGTAAATATTATATTGCCCGACCATGCGGCTAAAATGGGCGGGAGTATGCCGGCCTTCCCGAAGGCCAGCGATATGGCTATCACCGCGTAGTAGAGCAGCCCGATAACTATACTCGTCCCTATCCCTATCATGACCCCTCCGCGCATCGTCAGAAGAGCGAACGGGGCCGCCACCATTATGATGATAAGACTGATGAACGGGAACGCAAGTTTATAGTTCAGGTCCACCAGAAGGTTCCTGGTTATCTTCATTCCGGATCCGCGGAAGTTGTCTATGTAGTTGTGCAGCTCCTGATAGCTCATGAACTCCGCCTTCAGCTCTTTATTGGCGAAATCCCTCGGCCTCTCTTTCAGCGGTATTATCTTTTCGTTGTAGAATACCGGCGAGCCCAGTATCTTTCCGGCATTGTCCACTTTGTATGTTATAACTTTAATGAACTTCCACTCACTGCCTGTCCATATGGCGCTATTGGCGGTGGTCTTCAATACAAGACGTTCTTTTGCATCATGTTCGTGTATTATGATATCGCTCAGCTTCTTCTCCACGGTATCATAGCTCCTAGCAAAGACTATCCTGTTTCCCGTACCGTATACCGCGACATTCTCTATAACCTTTAGCTCTTTGTCGCTGGCCTTATATTTCTCCAACTCCTCACGGCGGATCATCTGGGATACCTTGGACGTAAGCGGTATTACCCTGTCATTGACCATGAAGGTGAATACGCTTATCAAGAATCCCAGGACCAATAGGGGCGTAAGTATGCGCCACAGGCCTACGCCGCTGGACTTCATGGCTATGATCTCATTGTTCTTATTCAAGTTGCTCAGCACATATATGGTGGAGAGCAATGCCGCCATAGGTATGATCTGTATGAAGATAGTGGGAATATAGTAAAAATAAAAGGCTATCACGGATCCGAGCGGTATCTTATACTTAACGATGTCGTCGATAAATGAGAATATATCTATGATGACGGCCATTATCACAAATACGAAGAGGCACCACAGGAAAGAGCTCAAGAAGCTTTTTGCAATATATCTGTCTATGATTTTCATCGGTTTATATTCCCCGCGCAAGCGTAAAACAGATCACGCTCTTTGCGCCGCCGTCCAAAAAAGTCTTTGCGCATTCTCCCAAAGTAGAACCCGTCGTCATTATGTCATCTATCAAAAGTATACGTTTGTCCCCGATCCGGGCTTCCGGCGAAACGCCGAATGCGCCCTCAAGATTCTTTAGCCTCTCGCTCTTCAGCAGCTCATTTTGATATCTGGTCTTACGCGTCTTCTCCAGGGCGTTTGTAAGCGCAAGCGAATATGCTTTCGAGATGGGACTGGCTATAAGAAGCGATTGATTGAACTCTCGCTCCCGGAGGCGTTCTTTGTGCAAGGGGACGACCGTTATCAGGTCGACATCCGTGATCTCAGGATTCTCCTTTATATAATCCAGCATCAGTTTTGAAAATATCTTCGCGAGGACCGTCTTACCTTTATACTTAAATCTATGGACGAGCTCTTTCAAGCCGCCGTCGTACAGGCATGCGGAGTAGACTAGCACCTGCAGATCGTCCAGCTCGAAGGGCGGCATGGCGTTGCGGTTTATGGAGGCTATACAGCGCCGGCATAGGCGAAGCTCGTTCATGGCCTCAAGCGGAGTTTCGCAGCCCAGGCAGTGTAGAGGGTAGATGAGATTCAGAAAATTTTTCGCGAGCGCCTTCATGGTTTGCATTTCGGTATTATATACTGTCGCGGCGCAATGGTCAAGGCCACCTGCAGCAATGCCTTGAAAATATCGCAAGGTTTGTCTATAATAGGAACCTATGGCGAAGACGAGGCAGGCGTGGGGTACGAGGCTCGGGGTCATAATGGCCGTCGCGGGAAGCGCGATAGGGCTAGGGAACTTTCTGCGCTTTCCGGTGCAGGCCGCATCTAACGGCGGCGGAGCCTTCATGATACCGTACTTCATCTCGCTCTTCCTGCTCGGAATCCCGCTTATGTGGATAGAGTGGACACTCGGACGGTACGGCGGAGGGTTCGGGCACGGCACGGCTCCCGGCATATTCCATACCATGTGGGAGAAGAACCGGTTTATAAAGTATTTCGGCGTCATCGGTATATTCGGGCCGCTCGTCATATTGATCTACTATACCTATATAGAGAGCTGGACGCTCGCCTACAGCTGGTTCGCTATTACCGGAAAATACGCATCCGCCGCCACCGAAAGCTCGATGAGATCTTTCTTAAGCGGGTTCCAGGGGCTGGAGAAGAATAGTTACTTCTCGAATCTCATTCCTGCGTACACGTTCTTCTTGATAACATTTCTGGCAAATATAGCGGTGATATATTACGGGATAAAAGGCGGGATAGAGAGGCTCTGCAAGATAGCGATGCCGCTTCTCTTCATATGCGGCATAATAGTCATGACGCGCGTACTCACCTTGGCCGTTCCGGATCCGTCTAGGCCTTCGTGGAACATCGTTAATGGGTTGGGATATTTGTGGAATCCGGATTACTCCGCGCTAAAGAGCGCCAAGGTATGGCTTGCGGCGGCAGGACAGATATTCTTTACTTTAAGCGTAGGCATAGGTGTTATACTTACCTACGCCAGCTACTTGTCGAAAGGCGACGATGTCGTCTTGTCCGGCCTCTCGGCCGTCAGCACAAATGAGTTCGCCGAGGTCATCATTGGCGGCAGTATTATTATACCGGCGGCGTTCATCTTCTTCGGTCCGGCCGGCACGGAGGCTATAGCCAAGGGCGGCGCCTTCAATCTCGGTTTTGTTACGATGCCTTTGATATTCGGTAAAATTACACATGGCGCCTTCTTCGGCTCCGCGTGGTTCTTACTATTATTTCTTGCGGGAATAACCTCTTCCGTATCGCTTGCCCAGCCGGCGGTGGCATTTTTAGAGGACGAATTTAATATATCGAGAAAGAGGGCGGTATCTCTCTTGAGCGCGGTGTTATTTCTTCTTTGCCAGCCGGTAATATTTTTGCTCGGCAGGGGAGTGGTCAATGAGCTCGACTTCTGGGGCGGGACATTCTGCCTTGTGCTCTTCGCGACGGTCGAGACGATACTGTTTGCGTGGGTCTTTGGAATGGAGCGCGCATGGAAAGAGATACATCACGGCGCCGATATGAATATCCCCAAGGTCTACAAATTCATAATAAAATATGTGACTCCGCTCTTCCTTATAGTGATACTCGCCGCCTGGGCATATCAGGAGTGGTGGCCCATGATACTCATGAAGAACGTCCCGGCGTCGGACAGGCCATTCCTTCTCGCGACACGGTTTGCCCTGATCGCGCTCTTCGTCATATTGTCGATCTTAGTAAAGATAGCGTGGAAGAAGAAGAGGAGAAAGGCCATAATATGAGGCTTTCAGGCTGGATATTTTTAGTACTCTCATGGGCAAGCATATCGATCCTCACCACGTTCTGTTTCTACAAGGTATTTACGAAGAAGAAGATAGATTAGGATATTATGTCCAAGACCGATATAAAGAATATTTCGAAGGACGAGCTGATAAAGGAACTCGTCAGGATGGGCGAGAAGCCGTACAGGGCTGTCCAGATCTTCAGATGGCTCTACAAGACGGGTGTGAAGTCCTTCGATGAGATGACGGATCTCAATAAGGAGCTGCGCGAAAAGCTGAAAGAGACTTTTCATATTACTAAGATCGTCGCCCTCGATTCAAAACGCTCTCTGATAGATGGCACCACGAAGTATCTTTTAAAGTTGGAGGATTCGCATACTATAGAGTCCGTATTCCTTCCGGAAGAGGAGAGGACGACGCTCTGTCTCTCGTCACAGGTCGGCTGCAAATTCGCCTGCTCTTTCTGCGCCAGCGCGCCGTTCGGATTTGTCAGGAACCTCAAGGCCTCGGAGATCCTGGATGAGGTCCTCTTCATAAGGGCTCATAATAAAGACCGTGCCGTCACAAATATCGTATTCATGGGAATAGGGGAGCCGTTAGATAATTATAATAATGTGATAAGGGCGATAAGGATATTGAACGACGAAGATGCGTTCAAGATAGGCGCGCGTAAGATAACGATCTCTACCTGCGGGATAATCCCGGGGATCGAGAAGTTGATCGGAGAGAAGATGCAGATAGAGCTCTCAGTCTCTTTGCATTCGCCCGATGACAAGATACGCTCTAAACTCGTTCCCATAAATAAGAGATATCCGCTCGGCGATCTCATAGCCGCCTGCAAAGATTATACCGAACGGACCAAGAGGATAATAACGTTCGAATATATATTGATAAAGGGAGTGAACGCTTCGGAAGGCGACGCATTCAAGCTGGCCAAGCTCCTGACCGGGCTTAATTGTAAAGTAAATCTAATATCATATAATCAGATCAAGGCCAAAGGCTACGAGGCTCCCGGAACGGAGGGCGTGAAAGATTTTTTCAGGACGCTGAAGAGCCGCGGGGTGAATGTCATGCTGCGTAAATCAAAAGGCGAGGATATAGACGCCGGCTGCGGGCAGCTGAGGATATCAAAATTATGAATAAAAGCGATACCGTTATAAGACATATCGCATTCTTCTTTTCGCTGGCGCTATATCTGACGCTGCTGCCGATAATTCTCTCGTACTCCCTGGGCTATCATATAGACTTTAACAAACTCATTATCTACAAAACAGGCATATTATCCATAAAGAGCACGCCATCGGGCGCATCCATATATATAAATGGCAAACTCTACCAGGATATCACGCCCGCCAGGATAGAAGAGCTGAGGCCCGGCACTTATTCTATAGAGGTAAAGAGGGAGGGGCTTTTTCCCTGGCAGAAAGACCTGGCTGTCCGCTCCAACATGGTCACCCGTGCGGAGAATATACTCCTGTTTCCCACGCTGCAGGTCACTGATAAGGTGAGCGACAGGGAAACGGATAATTTCTTCATACCGGACGACAGAAGCCAGATATACTATATGACCAAATCCGGCCTCTACAAGTCAAATATCGACGGATCCAACCTCAAAAAACTTTCGTCTTATTCAAAGTGGCCATCCGACATCATAGGTAAGAAGCTCTCCCCGGATGGAAAGAAGATACTCTATTTTAATGAATACTGTGTATGGATCATATATTTGGATGTCCCAAAGCCGGTCAAGGGCGGCGAGATCGCGGAAGTGGAAGAGGCTCTAAGAGGCCCGGATATCATAAAGGATGCGTTTTGGCATTCGGGCTCCAACCATATAATCCTTGTGGCCGGCAGAGATATAGATGTGCTGGAGATAGGAAAAGGGGGCGGCAAGAATACGGTCACGCTCAATAAGTGCAGCGGGCAGCCTCAAGGCGCGTACTACGACGTCTACAATGACTCGCTCTATTACAATGATTCTCCGTCGGGCAAGAGCAAGCTCTACAGGCTTGACTTAAGGGAAAAGTTCTTCGGAAAACTTATGGAACGTATCAAGAAGGAATTTGATATCATATATGACCAGAAATGAGAAGCTTCGCAGGTTCTTCGAGATAGTCCCGGGATTCATGACATGGTCCACCATCCTGGGGCTTATAGTATTCTCAATATTTAAACCTCTTTGGGTGGCGGTATTCATAATATGCTTCGACCTTTATTGGGTGATACGCGTCGGATACTTTACCACGCTACTTGTCTTCGCCTACAGAAGGCTCAATGCCCAGAAGAAGACAGATTGGCTAAAAAAGTGCAGATCGCTCGAGGGGCCTGAGGTATTAAACTACAACAGCATATACCACGCTATACTATTCCCGGCCTATAAAGAAGGTCCCGAGATACTGGCCGCATCAATAAACGCGCTCATCGATTCCAATTACGACAAGAAGAAGATGATAGTGGCGCTTACCATCGAGGCAAGGGCCGGCGATGTCTATTGGGATAACGCAAAAGAGCTGCAAAAGAGATTTAAGGATAAATTTTTTGAATTTATCATAACCAGGCATCCGGATGGCCTGGATGGCGAAGCGAAGACGAAGGGCGCCAACGCCACGTGGGGCGCCATGGTCATCAGGGAATTTGTCGATTCAAGGAAGATAGATCATGAGCACGTGGTCATGTCGTGTTTTGACGCCGATACCTGCGCCGAACGGGAGTACTTCGCCTGCCTGACCTATCATTACATAACGAATCCAAAAAGGACGCGCTCAAGTTATCAGCCCATACCCGTCTACAATAATAATATATGGTACGCGCGTTCGATAGCCCGCGTGATCGAGCTCGGCTCAAGCTTTATGCAGATGATAGAGACGATGAGGCTGGAGAAGTTCGTCACGTTCTCAAGCCACAGCATGAGCTTTAAGACGCTGGTCGATGTGGGATACTGGCCCGTGGATATGATCTCGGACGATTCCGTAATATACTGGAAATGTTTCCTATATTTCGACGGGGACTATTCCGTAATGCCGATGTACGTTACGGTATCCCTCGACGTCGCCACGGAGAAGGCGATAATCCCGACGATAATAAAGCAGTACAAACAGAAGCGCCGATGGGCGTGGGGCGTGGAGAACTTCCCGTATCTTATGATGGGGTTCATTAATAATAAGAAGATACCGCTATTCAAGAAGATACGCCGCGGCTTCCATCTCTTCGAGAGCCATTACACTTGGGCAGTTTGGGCCATCATAGTGACATTCATAGCTCCTCTGCCGCTGATATTCGGCGGCGGGATCTTCAGGCAGACTACTATGGGATATTCTCTCCCGAGCGTCGCGGCCGCGCTCTTCAGGATCACGACTATCACGCTATTCATATGTATGTTTATGAGCATAAAGCTTCTGCCTCCAAGGCCCAAAGACGTTAAGCGTCAGAAGAAACTCGTCATGTTCACTCAATGGCTTTTGGCACCTTTCTTGGCGGCATTTGTGGGATCCGCTCCGGCTATAGACGCGCAGACGCGCCTGATGCTGGGCAAGTATATGCATTTTCACGTCACGGAAAAGATCAGGCACGGGGTCACATCAAATTAACCGTAATTTTTTCTTGCATTATAAAAATATTTATGATAAATTCTAAGGTGATGAGCAAATATTTAGGTATTGTTATCGGGATCATAGCGCTCTTCCTGGGGCTTAAAGGATTATGCGGCTGGTGGGGCGATTTCATCACGGTATTAAGGGGCTCTCTGCCGGTTATCTTTATACTGGGCGGAGCGATAGCTGTTATAGCGGGTTTAAGCGAAATAAAGGACGAGACCTCCTCCAAAAGAGAAGATAAGAGATAGTTTTCCTACCACTACTAATTGTGCCATCCACCAAAAAAACCACAATATATGGTATTTTCCCTTGACTTGTCACGCGTTTGTGCTATACTCTCTCAAGGTATTGATATATAGATATGGATTTATTTCGTAAATATTGGAGGTGATGTAAAATGGGCGGCAAGGTAGATGTGAATAAGGAAATATCGGCGAACGCGATGAAGGTTCTCGAGAAGAGATACCTTAAGAAAGACGCCTCCGGAAAATTGGAGGAGACGCCGGAGGGATTGTTCCGGAGAGTAGCGAAGAATATAGCGACAGCGGACTCATATTACGGCAAGAGCGAGATCGATGTAAAGAAGACGGAAGAAGAGTTTTTTGACATGATGGCGCGGCTGGAATTTTTACCGAACTCTCCCACGCTTATGAACGCCGGCAGGGACCTGCAGCAATTATCGGCGTGTTTTGTCCTGCCTATAGAAGATTCGATGGAAGCGATATTCGAGACTATCAAAGATACCGCAATAATACATAAATCCGGCGGCGGTACGGGATTCAGTTTTTCAAGATTGAGAGCGAAGAACTCCCCTGTGCGCTCCACCGGCGGAATATCGAGCGGCCCCGTATCGTTCATGAAGGTATTCAACGCGGCGACGCAGGCCGTGAAGCAGGGCGGGACTCGGCGCGGTGCCAATATGGGAATATTGCGCGTGGACCATCCGGATATCCTGGAGTTCATCTCCTGCAAAGAGAACGACAAAGAGATAACGAATTTCAATATATCCGTGGCGCTCACGGAAGAGTTCATGAAGAAGTCGCTTGCCGGCGAGGATTACGATCTTATCGATCCCAAGACGAAAAAATCGGTCCAGAAGATAAGCGCTAAAAAAGTTTTCGATATGATCATCCAGATGGCATGGAGGAACGGAGAGCCTGGCATAATATTTATCGATAGAGTGAATAAGGATAATCCCACGCCGAAGGTTGGGCAGATAGAATCCACAAATCCATGCGGCGAGCAGCCGCTTTTGCCGTATGAGAGCTGTAACCTGGGATCCGTAAATCTCGTGAAGGTGGTCACTGAAGATAAGAAGATAGATTGGGATAAACTTTCCGGGATAATAGGGAAGTCGGTACATTTCCTCGATAACGTCATAGACATGAATTCCTATCCGATAAAGAAGATAGATGAGATGACGAAGTCGAACAGGAAGATAGGGCTCGGGGTCATGGGGTTTGCGGATATGCTCCTCATGATGGGCATAAGATACGACTCGGAAGACGCGATCGCTTTGGCGGAGAAGCTGATGAAGTTCATGCTGGACGTTTCGCGCACAGCCTCTGAAGCACTGGCCAAAGAGAGGGGA
>JAPLMH010000183.1 GCA_026387135.1 Candidatus Omnitrophota bacterium
GTCTCGAGCTCTTTTTCGGTCGCGATACCGAGCGCTCTTACATGGTCGTCGTTTATCAGGGGGTCGTGCAGAGCGTCTTCTTTGAAGTGCCACTCAAGGACCGGCTGCTTCAATATTATCCCTTCGTTAAGGCCGAGCAATTTGGCCATCCCGCCGGCGACGATATTGCGCATAGTAACCTCTATCGGTACGATCTGGACACGCTTGACGAGCATATCCCTGTCGTTCATGCGCTTCATGAAGTGCGTCGGGATACCCTTCTTCTGAAGGAGCGTGAATATCTTTTCCGATAATTTATTATTTATAATACCTTTGTTCGTAATGGTACCGCGCTTCGTAGCATCGAATGCCGTAGCGTCGTCCTTGGACTCCTGGATGAGCAGGTCCTTATCTTCCGTCTCATACAGTTTCTTCGCCTTGCCTTCATAGATCTGTTTTAGCTTCTGCATAAACTGCTCCTTTTTTTAATCATTCTGATCGCTCTAACCAGGTTAGATTCCAACCCTTCTGAATATCCTGTCAACGCTCCTGATATAGTACTTTATATCGAACATCTCCTCTATCGCCTTCGCTCCCAGGATAGAGCGTATGTCGTTATCCGCAAGCAGCGAATCCATAAAATCTATCTCATCCTTCTTCGCGGAATCCATAAAATCTATCTCATCCTTCTTCGCGATGAATGCCGCGCGCTGGACCAGATCATAGGCTTCGTTGCGGCTGATACCTTTATTCACCAGCTCAAGCAATATCTTGCCGGAGAAGACCAGACCCTTCGACCTGTTAAGGTTCTCTATCATCCTGTCCTCGTTCACTACGAGCTTCGCCACAATTCCTGAAAACTTGTCCAACATGTAGTCGAGCAGTATCGTCGAGTCCGGAAGTATCACCCTCTCCGCCGAAGAGTGTGAGATATCGCGCTCGTGCCATAATACCATGTCGTCCATGGCGGCGTGCGCGTTGGCTCTTAAGATCCTCGCCAGCCCCGCTATCCTCTCGCAGAGTATCGGGTTCTTCTTGTGCGGCATAGCGCTCGAGCCTTTTTGGCCTGGGGCAAAGTACTCCTCCACTTCGCCTATCTCGGTGTGCTGAAGATTCCTGAATTCCGTGGCGAACTTCTCCAGCGAAGTGCCTGTGATCGCTATGGCGGTCAAGAATTCCGCATGACGGTCCCTCTGCACTATCTGGGTAGATATTTTGGCCGCCTTTAATCCCATCTTTTTACATGTATATTCTTCAACGAATGGGTCTATATTTGCGTATGTGCCCACGGCGCCGGAGATCTTGCCTACACTCACTATCTCCCGGGCCTTTTTCAAGCGGTCGAGGTTGCGATTGGTCTCGTCAAAATAGAGGGCCATCTTTAATCCGAATGTAAGCGGCTCGGCGTGAACCGAATGCGTCCTGCCGATCATCAGCGTCCTCTTGTGCCTTCGGGCCTTCTGTCTTAACATCCTGAGGAGTTTCTTCGTATCGTCGATCAATATGTCGCAGGCCTCCTGCATCTGAGCGGCAAGCGCGGTATCGAGCACGTCGCTCGAGGTGAGCCCCATGTGGATGAACTTGGCGTCGGGACCGACATGTTCCGAAATATTCTTGATGAAGGCGATGACGTCGTGGTTGGTCTCGCGCTCTATCTCCTTTATCCTTTCGACGTCGAAGCGGGCTTTGCGCTGGATCTGCAGGAGGGAAGCCTTCGGGATCTTGCCCAGCTTCGCAAGAGCCTCGCAGGCGTATAACTCTACGTCGAGCATCTTCCTGAAGCGGTTCTCTTCGCTCCATACACCCGACATCTTTGGGAGACTATATCTAGTTATCATAAGGAGGAGATTATTTTATATTATAATGGTGGGGCTGTCAATATATTCAGCGGCTCTTTTTTGGCGGGAAGCTATCACGGAGCGCCCTTTCTTGTAGAGGGTGGGCCCCAGGAACCATCCCTTCTGAAGCGCCTTAAATACCTCCTCCTTTGGCATATTAAGAAGGTCGATCTTAAAATAATGTTTCAGCAGAAGTTCGGCGTAGGATGCGGCGAATTTTTCGTAAAGGTCGCGGTCTGACAGCACATTATTGAGCGTATAACCGGATAACAGCGGGTAATGAAGCCTTACATCTTTGATGGCTATAGGCGTTAACGCCAGCGGACCGTAAGCCTTCCCGCCGGGATGCTTGTAATGTATGGGTACGTCTCTGCCGGAGGCTTCAAGATAATTTATGCCCGTTCTAAGATAACGCCACAATCCCGTATTCTCGAACGCGGCGGTCTGGCATTCGGAAACGGTCATCATCAGTGAGGGTTTCGGGATAGGGACCTCTTTTGATATGGTGGCCGGAGATACGGCAATGCCGGCTGCGCAGAAGAGCGCCAACGCATTCCGGTATATGAGAACTGCAGCACTATGATCGACCATCGGCCGAGCCTCCTTCTCTTAATTTCCGGCTCGCCGAAGGGTCCATGAAAGCATAAAACCCTAAGGCAATATCTTAGGGTCTTTATACTTCCACCCCTTTGGCAACGCAGCCTCCCGCACCCAACTTTGTACGGGACTGTCGCTTTGCGCCCTCACGTTACCGTGAGTTTGCCTTTTTCAACAGGTAATCCTAACTGTCGACTACAAGTATACCACAAAATCCCGCAGAAAAAAAGGGGCCAGGCGCTTTTTAACCAGGCACCTGGCACCTATTATCTTTATCAGCTATTCTTCCGCGTGTTCCGCGACGAACTTCTTTATCTCTTCGATGTTTTCCAATATCAACTTCGCTTTGGTCATACCGAATGAAAACGGGAACTTATCGTCCTCACTGCGCCTTATGATCAGGATAGGCTTGCCCTTAAACTCTCCGATCTCTATCATTTACTCCTCCTTTTATTTAACGTTTATCTTCACTTTGTTCTCTTTAGCCGGAGCCTTCTTCGGGATAGTGACTTCCAGAACGCCGTCCTTATAAGTAGCGTTTATTCCGGAGTTCTCAACCTCGCACGGGAGCTCCACCGTCTTCTCGAAACTTCCGAAGAATCTCTCCTGTCTTACAACGCCCGGCTCGCTCACGCTCTTCGACATCTCCCGCGACCCGGATATCTTTAAAAATCTTCCGCTCTCAAGCGTTATGTTTATCTTATCCTTCTCCATGCCTGGAAGGTCCGCTTTCACTATAACGCTATTTTCGTTCTGCAATATATCCACGCTGACATCGCTGGCGAAATCCTTCATGACCGCGTCGCTCGCCATGGATGCGCCGGATACCATATCTTTTATCAGGAGGTCCATCTCGCGCTTCACGCGGCTCAATTTTTTACGCAGCGTCGAAAGGTCCTGCGCGGTAGCGTCGTTAGGTTCGCTGGCGCCGTACGCAAGGCCCGCCAAAAAGACCGCAACCATAATTACCGCCGATATCTTTCTCTTCATAAGTCGATATGTTACACTATGAAATTGACATTGTCAAATTATTAACGTAGAATAGGCAAAATTAAACCGGAGGGAAGATGATGTTGAAGTTCAGTAAAAAAGTTCTTATTATCGGCTACGGCTCTGTCTCGAAATGCACTCTGCCGATACTTTTAAAGCATGTGAATATCCCCTGCAAGAATATAACGATAGTGGATTTCGCCAACAAGCGCGGTGAGCTAAAAGATTGGATAAAAAAAGGCATACACTATTCCCAGGAGAAGATCACTCCTATAAATATATCTCAATTGCTCTCTAAGTACGTATCCGCCGGCGGGCTCATCATAGATCTGGGATGGAACATCGGCTGCAATGATATATTGACGTGGTGCCATGACAATAAGGTGCTCTACATAAACACCTCGGTCGAAGAGTGGGATCCGTACGCAGGCATACACAACAAGAGCCCTTTCAAGAAGTCGCTCTACTACCGCCAGATGCTGATCCGCGAGATGGTCGCTAAATGGAGCAATGGCACCACCACCGCCGTAGTGGATCACGGAGCGAACCCTGGCCTGATCTCGCATTTCACTAAGAAAGGTATCGTAGATATATCCGAAAAGGCCATGCGCGACAAGACGACATCGAAGAAGGATGCCTCCAAGCTCGAGAAACTGCTGCGCGCAAGATCATATCCGAATCTCGCTTACGAGCTCGGTATAAAAGTAATACACTGCAGCGAGAGGGATACCCAGATAGCAAATAAACCCAAAGAAGTAGATGAGTTCGTGGGAACGTGGAGCATAGAGGGCTTGAGAGAAGAGGGCGTATCTCCCGCTGAAATGGGCTGGGGAACCCACGAAAAGACGCTTCCTGCGTTGGCGAACATTCCTCCGTACGGCCCTAAAAATCAGATCTTCTTATCGCAGATGGGGATCAATACCTGGGTGAGGAGCTGGGTGCCGCATCAGGAGATAGTGGGCATGGTGATAAGGCACGGCGAGGCGTTCTCGATATCCGACAAACTTACCGTATGGAAGAACGGCAAGGCCGTATACAGGCCGACCGTACATTACGCTTATATGCCGTGCCACGAAACACTCTCTTCATTGCATGAACTGCGCGGCAGGAACTATGAACTTCAGCCAAAACTGAGAATAATGGATGATGAGATAAAAGAGGGCGAGGATATCCTGGGCGCCCTTCTTATGGGCCATAAATATAACTCCTGGTGGACGGGAAGCATCTTAAGTATCGGTGAATCCAGAAGACTGGTGCCGCACCAGAATGCCACGACCATGCAGGTGGCTATCGGCGTAGTCTCGGCCGTTATGTGGATGATAGATAATCCCCACAAGGGCGTATGCGTTCCGGACGATCTGCCCCATGAGCATATATTATCAATAGCAAAACCATATCTCGGGAAATTGGCGTCTATACCGTCAGATTGGACGCCCCTAAAAAATTACAGGGTATTCTTTAAAGAGAACCCCAACGCATATCTCGATAAGAAGAATATATGGTGCTTCAATAATTTTCTGTTCAAAGATTAAAGGAGAATAAATTGGCCGACATTCTAAAGATAGCTAAGAAAAAGGGTACGCCGGTATTCATACTGGACCACAAGAAGATAAGGGATAACTACAGGGAGTTCAGGGAAGCCCTCCCTAGGGTCCAGGCGTACTACGCGGTAAAAGCAAACTCCAATCCCGAAATAGTCAAGACCCTCTATAAGATGGGCGCAAGCTTCGATGTCGCCTCATTCCCGGAGTTCATGATAGTGCATGAGAATATAAAGAATCTGTCCAAAAAAAAGAGGCAGGATTTTATATGGGACAAGATAATCTACGCCAATACGATAAAGCAGGAAGAGACCTTAAGAAAGCTCGATCAATATAAGCCGCTCGTCACATATGATAATATGTATGAACTGAAGAAGATAAGGAAGCACTGCCCTCATGCGGGCTTAGTCTTAAGGATACGCGTCCCGAATACCGGCTCGATGGTCGAGCTCTCATCCAAATTCGGCGCCCACCCAGGCGAAGCGGTGGATCTTATACTTGAGGCGTTCAAAATAGGCCTTGTGGTTGAGGGGATAAGCTTCCATGTGGGAAGCCAGTGCAATAATTTTGAGAATTACATGCAGGCGATCCAGCTTGCCTCATCGATACTGAAAGAGGCCGAATCGCGCGGCCACAAGATCAATATACTGGATATAGGCGGCGGATTCCCTGTGAAATATAACAGCAAAGTTAAGTCCTTCAAGACTCTCGCCAGAAAACTTAACGCCGAGATAGACCGGCTCTTCCCGAAGACCATGGAGATACTTGCGGAGCCCGGGAGATTTATGGTGGCCAATGCGGCGACCCTTGTCACGAAGATCATCGGCAAGGCCGTGCGGGATGAAAAGACCTGTTACTATCTGGATGATGGCGTATACCATACATTCTCAGGTATAGTATTCGATCACTGCGTATATCCGCTGAAGTCCTTTAAGGATGGCGAGAAGAAGGTCTGCTCTGTGTTCGGCCCTACGTGTGACGCGTTCGATACGATATCCGTAGCCGAGGAGCTTCCGGACCTTGAGATAGGCGACTATCTGTACGCCGAGAATATCGGCGCTTACTCAATAGCCTCAAGCACCTACTTTAACGGCTTCCCGCCGGCAAAAGTGGTGCACATCAATAAATAATTTTATCTTTACGCGGCTGTCCAGAACGCTTTCATTAACTGGATCTCACGCCCGATCTTTTCCACCAGCTTAATGGGCCTTGCGAGCAACCTTGTTATTACACGATTCATAAGCTCGATCACATCCATGGCCGCGATCTCTTCATCGGACCTTCCCAATTCGTTGACAAATGCTGTAAGGGCCGCTTCATCGCCGGCGTAACTTTCTTTTACCATCTCCCTGAAGAGCGCTTCAGGCATGGGCGTCTTGCCATTCTCGAGAAGGGCTCCCAAAAGAGCTGTCGTCGTAAGCTTTGCCTGATATACTGTTACTACCTTTTCATCGCTCCGTATCTTTTCATAGTCATCCGGCAGTGAGATAGGTAGAAATCTGGCAAGCTTGAATATTTCCTGATCACGCTCGATGATATCGGCTATATCAGCCCTATCCCTATCCTCTACGAGGATCATCCTTCTTGTGCCGGGCGCCGGTTTCTCTTTACACATCTTGACGAGCCTATCCATATTAGCGTATTCATGAAGCTCTACGGCATCCTTGCCTTCGCGCTTGCCTATCTCCCTTATCGCCCTCTTCATAGCATTGGTAAATTTAAGGCTCTGCGGAATAATTAACTCTACCTTACTATCTTTTAAGAGCTCGACGGCTTTGTAAATAGTTTCCAGTTCATTCGCCGACAATTTTTCCGCGCCCGGCCCCTTATCTAGTCCGAGGTTTATGCTGTATTCGGAAATTATCTGGATGACCGGCGGTCCTTTTC
>JAPLMH010000161.1 GCA_026387135.1 Candidatus Omnitrophota bacterium
AACTCCTCTCGTCATTCTGAGGCGAAGCCGAAGAATCTAGATCCTTCGGCCCATTAGGGGCCTCAGGATGACTAATTTTAAATTTTTCTTGACAACCTTTCTGATTCAAGTATAATACTAAATTGTTAGCACTCAATTTAGATGAGTGCTAACAGATATAAAACTATTTAAAAAAGGAGGGGTGTAAGCATGAAGATTCAACCATTGGCGGACAGGATCATGGTAGAGGTTCTTGAAGCCAAAGAGGTGACGAAGGGCGGAATAGTTCTTCCCGACTCCGCAAAGGAGAAGCCGCAGGAAGCGAAGGTCATAGCGGTCGGCAAGGGCAAAGTTTCGGATGAGGGCAAGACGATAACGCCTGAGGTAAAAGTGGGCGACAAGGTGCTATTTGGAAAATATTCCGGCACCGAGATCACGGTGGATGGTACGGAGTACCTGATACTTAAAGAAGAAGACATTTTAGCGATAATCAAATAAGGAGAGGTGAAATGGCAAAGCAATTACTATACGGCGAGGAAGCGCGTAGAGCCATCCTAAGAGGTGTCGAGCAGCTCGCCAGAGCGGTAAAGGTGACTCTCGGACCCAAGGGAAGGAACGTAGTCCTCGACAAGAAGTTCGGCGCACCGACGATCACAAAGGACGGTGTAACTGTAGCGAAAGAGATAGAGTTGAAGTGCCCGTATGAAAATATGGGAGCGGAGTTAGTGAAAGAGGTGGCGTCAAAGACCTCTGATATAGCCGGAGACGGCACGACGACCGCCACGGTGCTCGCGGAATCGATATTCAGGGAAGGCATGAAGAATGTGACCGCGGGTGCAAATCCTATGGCGCTTAAGAGAGGTATAGAGAAGGCCGTGGAGAAAGTTGTCGAAGAGCTGAAGAAGCTCTCCAAAGCCATCAACGTCAAGGATAAGAAAGAGGTCTCCCAGGTAGCTTCCATAGCTGCAAATAGTGACCACGAGATAGGTGACTTGATAGCGGAAGCCATGACAAAAGTAGGAAAAGACGGCGTCATAACAGTTGAAGAAGGCAAGGCTTCCAAGACAGAGCTGGAGCTCGTTGAGGGCATGGAGTTCGATCAGGGCTACCTTTCACCGTACTTCGTGACAGATGCGGAGAAGATGGAATGTTCGCTCGAGGATCCATACATATTGATCCATGAGAAGAAGATATCCGCCATGAAGGATATACTTCCGTTATTGGAAAAAGTGGCCAGAGCCGGCAAGCCGTTACTCATAATCTCGGAAGAGACTGAGGGCGAAGTGCTCGCAACGCTGGTAGTGAACAAGATGCGCGGTACTTTAGTGTGCGCCGCCGTAAAAGCTCCGGGTTATGGAGACAGGCGTAAAGCCATGTTAGAGGATATAGCCGTATTGACGGGCGGCAAAGCCATTACCGAGGATCTCGGGATGAAGCTTGAGAACGTTAAGTTAGAGGAACTTGGACGCGCCAAGAGAGTGAGAATAGACAAAGATAATACAACCATAGTGCAAGGCGCCGGCAAGACGGCCGACATACAGTCCAGGATCGCTCAGCTGAAGAAGCAGATAGAGGGAACCGATTCCGATTACGATAAAGAGAAGCTGCAGGAGAGGCTGGCAAAGCTCTCAGGCGGAGTCGCCGTTATCAATGTCGGAGCCGCTACCGAGACAGAGATGAAGGAGAAGAAGGCCCGCGTTGAAGACGCTCTACACGCGACGAGAGCCGCTGTTGAAGAAGGCATCGTTGCGGGGGGCGGGGTCGCTCTATTGAGATGTATTGAAGTTCTTAATAAGTCGAAGTTCTCGGGTGATGAGCAGATCGGGGCCGATATCGTAAAGAGAGCCCTCGAAGAGCCGATCAGGACTATCGCTAACAACGCCGGTCAGGAAGGCTCGGTAGTAGTTCAAAAAGTAAAAGAGATGAAGACCAACGAAGGGTATGATGCCGATAAAGATGTTTACTGTGATATGATACAGGCCGGCGTCATCGATCCCAAGAAGGTTACGCGTTCGGCGCTTCAGAATGCGGCGAGCATTGCCGCTCTGATGATCACGACCGAAACGATCGTGACCGACGTCCCTGAAGAAGATAAGGCCCCTATGGGAATGCCTGGCGGCATGCCCCCCGGAGGCGGAATGGGCGGGATGTATTAAGAGCTTTAAGCTGTAAGCTTTAAGTTGTAAAGTAGGGCGGGTTTAAACCCGCCCCACTTTGCTTTATATTGCCTTGACAAAATTGCTGTAAATCTGTATCATATCTACACTAATGTAATATTGAGTACGAATGGCGAAGTTAATTTATTGAGAGGAGTATATGGGGCAATTTTATATCGGTGTTGAGAGAAAAGCAAGACGTTGCTACGGTTTTGACGAAATAGCGCTGGTACCGGGAAGAATTACGATAGATCCGGCGGATGTCGATACTTCATGGTCTATAGGCGGTAAAAAATTCCGCGTTCCGATAATCGCCGCGGCGATGGATGGGGTAGTAGATGTCAAGTTCGCCATAGCTATGGGCAAACTTGGCGGACTGGCCGTCCTGAATCTCGAAGGCGTACAGACGCGTTATGAAAATCCCGAAGAGGTCCTTGAGAAGATAGCCATGGCGGCGCCTGATCAGGCGACGGCGCTCGTCCAGAGCGTTTATGCCGAGCCTATAAAAGAGAAGCTTATAGCTAAGAGAGTAGATCAGATTAAATCGGCCGGAGTGCCGGCGATAGTAAGCGCCATCCCTCAAAGAGCGGATCGCTTTGCCGAAATAGCCGAGGAGGCCGGAGCCGATATATTCATCGTCCAGTCCACCGTATCTACAGTTAAGCACATTTCAACAAAATATAAAGCCCTTGATTTTAAAAAATTCTGCAAATCCGTCAAGATGCCGGTTGTGATAGGTAACTGCGTTACTTACGAGGTCGCCCTTGATCTCTTGAATGCCGGATGTTCAGGGCTTCTTGTAGGGATAGGGCCGGGCGCTGCCTGCACTACGAGAGGCGTATTAGGTATAGGAGTTCCGCAGGTCACCACAACCATAGATTGCGCGGCCGCCAGGGATACTTTTTATAAAAAGACAAAAAGATATATTCCTATAATCACCGATGGAGGGATGACTACAGGCGGAGATATATGTAAAGCGTTTGCCTGCGGGGCCGATGCCGTAATGGTGGGCTCGGCTTTTGCCAGATCGAAAGAAGCTCCCGGCAAGGGCAACCACTGGGGCATGGCAACGCCGCACGCCAATCTTCCCAGGGGCACGAGAGTAAGGGTCGGAGTCACAGGCACGCTCGACGAGATATTGTTCGGGCCCGCCAAAGTCGACGATGGCTCGCAGAATCTTATGGGAGCGCTGCAGACATCTATGGGAAATGTGGGCGCAAAGAACATAAGCCAGATGCACAAGACCGAGATCATAATAGCTCCGTCGATACAGACAGAAGGAAAAGTATTCCAGGTCGCTCAGCGAGTTGGGATGGGAAAGTAAGCTCACACTCTCACGATGAATCACTCCGATTTCGTGCACCTGCACGTCCACACGCAGTATAGCCTCTTAGATGGAGCCTGCCAGTTAGAAAGGCTTTTCCAGAAGGCCAGAGAACTGAGAATGCCAGCATGCGCCATCACCGATCACGGCAACATGTTCGGCGCCATAGAGTTCTATGATATGGCTATGAAGGCCGGCATAAAACCTATAATAGGGTGCGAAGCCTATATAGCTCCCGACTCGAGATTCGATAAATCGAGCCGCGGCATCCAGGATGCTTCATTTCATATAATACTTCTCGCTAAGAACGAAACCGGATATAAAAATCTCATAAAGCTTACCTCGGCCGGATATCTGGAAGGCTTCTATTACCGTCCGCGCATAGATAAAGAACTCCTGTTCGACCACAAAGAGGGCTTGATATGCCTATCGGCCTGCCTCAAAGGGGAGATCCCCCATCTTATCCATACAAATCAACTGGACCGGGCCAAAAAGACGGCCGATGAATATAAGAGCGCATTCGGGAAGGATAATTTTTATTTGGAGATCCAGGATAACGGGATCCCGGAACAGGAGACTGTTAATCAGGAGCTGATAAAGATGTCGAAGGAGCTCGGCTTGGGGCTAGTTGCCACCAATGACGTCCACTACATGGAAAAAGACCATGCGAGAGCGCACGACCTGCTTTTATGTATACAGACGCAGACTAATGTAGACAATCCCAACAGGATGAGGATGGCCACCGACGAGTTCTATTTTAAGTCGAGGCAGGAGATGGCGCGCACATTAGGTAATACCGTGCCCGAAGCCCTTAAAAATACTTTGGCAATAGCCGAAAAATGCAATCTCGAACTGAACTTCAAAGCCATCCATCTGCCGCAGTACAAAGTTCCGGAGGGCAAGACGAGAGAGTCATATTTAAGAGAGCTCGTAGCAGAAGGTATTAAAAAAAGATATCCGAACGCCGATGATCCTATCGCCCGCCGCGTTGAGCACGAACTGAAAGTAATAGAGAACTTCGGTTATTCAAGCTACTTCCTGATAGCGCAAGATTTTGTCAATTACGCCAAAGAAAATTCCATACCCGTGGGCCCCGGCAGGGGAAGCGCGGCCGGAAGCGTGGTAAGTTACGCGCTTGGCATCACCGATATAGATCCGTTAAAATACGATCTCTTATTCGAAAGATTCTTAAATCCCGAGAGAATAAGCCTTCCCGATATAGATATAGACTTCTGCTATGAGAGGCGCCAGGAGGTCATAGACTATGTGGTGCGTAAGTATTCCAAAGATAATGTCGCCCAGATAGTGACATTCGGCACCATGATGGCCAAGGCGGTTATACGGGACGTCGGCAGGGCTCTCGGCATGGCATACGCCGATGTAGATAAGATCGCCAAGCTAATTCCCACCGAACTCAACATAACCCTGCAACATGCTATAGAGCAAGAGCCGGAATTAAAGACCCTATACAGAACAGATCCAAAGATAGCCCAGCTTATTGACACGTCTCTTGTCCTGGAGGGCCTGACCCGTCATGCGTCGACTCACGCCGCCGGCGTGGTCATAAGCGAGAAGCCTCTCGTTAATTATTGCCCCCTGTATAAGGTGAACGACGGACAGATATCCACCGGCTATCCCATGACATCACTTGAGAAGATAGGCCTGCTTAAGATGGACCTCCTGGGTTTGAGGACCCTTACCGTTATAAGTGAGGCCCTGAAGATAATAAAGAGGACAAAGAATATAGACCTGGATCTTTCCAATATCTCGCTGGAAGATAAGAAGACTTATAAGCTTCTGGCCAATGCGGAATCGGTGGGAGTATTTCAGCTGGAAAGCTCCGGAATGCGCGACCTTCTGAAAAAATTGAAACCGGAAAAGTTTGAGGATATAGTGGCACTTCTGGCGCTCTTCAGGCCGGGGCCGATAGGCTCCGGGATGTTGGATGACTTTATGAAGAGAAAGCACGGAGAGGTTGAACTCAAGTACGATCATCCGCTATTGGAACCCATACTTAAGGAGACGTACGGAGTCATACTCTATCAGGAGCAGGCCATGAGGATAGCGTCAAGTCTTGCCGGTTTCAGCCTGGCTCAGGCCGATAACCTGCGCCGAGCCATGGCAAAGAAGACGCCCGAGGTCATGGTCCAGATGCGCCAATTATTCTCCGAAGGATGTTCGAAGAACAAGATAGACAGGAAGACGGCAGACAAGGTATTTGGTTTAATTGAATATTTCGCCGGTTACGGATTTAATAAATCCCACTCGGCGGCATATGCGCTTATAAGTTTCAGGACGGCGTACCTGAAGGCGAACTTCCCGGTCGAGTTCATGACGGCTCTTCTCACCAGTGAAAAAGATAATCTGGACAAGATAGCCGTTTATATAAATGAATCGGCAAGGATGGGCATAAAGATACTTCCGCCGGACGTTAACGAAAGCTATGCGAACTTCACCGTGGTGGGAGACTCCATAAGATTCGGGCTCGCCGCTATAAAACATGTAGGTGAGGGCGCCATACTCTCCATAATAAAAGTGAGGGAGAAGGACGGCGCATTCAAATCGATATACGATTTTACGGGTAAGGTAGACCCGAGACTTGTCAACAGGAAGGTGATAGAGAGCCTTATAAAATGCGGGGCCATGGACTCGTTGAAACTCTTCAGGTCCCAACTTTCAGCGATGGTCGACAAGGCGCTCGAGTCGGCAGGTGATGTGCATAAGGACAGGCTTAATGGACAGCTCTCTTTCTTTGAGAGCTTCGAGGACCAGGAAAATTTCAAAAAGACATTTCAGGATATACCGAATATCCCGGAATGGCCGGAGAACCAGCTTCTCACATATGAAAAAGAGATGATAGGTTTTTATGTGACGAAGCACCCGCTGGCCAGGTTCGAGAAGATGTTAAACACTTATTCCACCTGCAACACTACGCAGCTGCAGAATATGCGCGATGGCGATGAAGTCCTGCTGGGCGGTATAATCTCAAAGGTCAAATTCACTACCACCAGACGAACGAACGAAAAGATGGCCATAGTTACGCTTGAAGATCTAAACGGTACCGTGGAGGTTCTCGTATTCCCACAAACGTTCTCAAAATCGGGCGGCCTGGTCAAGCCCGATGCTATCGTCTTCGTCAAAGGCCGGATCGGTCTTAGGGAGGAGGCGCCCAAGATAGTGGCGAGCGAGATAGTGACGCTGGACTCCGTGCGCGCGAAGTATACTAAGGCCATAACGGTGAACGTAGTCACCGCAGGATTGGAGAAGAACAGCCTTGAAAATCTCAAGAGGATATTTTCCCGCTATCCCGGCAGGATACCGGTCTATTTAAATTTCGTAAAACCCGACGGAAAACGCACCACGGTTGCCACAGGCAGAGACCTTCTGGTAGAACCCCATGAAGGGCTGGTCAGGGATATAGAGAAGATCCTTGGCATGGACGTGGTGAATTTTAAAGTCTAGCATTGACTTTTTCTATAACTCCTTATAAAATAATGGTTTATGACCATCCGCTAGAACGAGCATACCATGATAGATAAAAAGACTGAGTCAGACATAAAGACGGTGAAAAGCTTTCTCGAATTCTGGGATAAATTCCATTCCATATATTCGGGCGTCATTTCCAGGGAAAGCATCAGCAAAGAAGATGAGCAGAAGTTCCTTGAGACGAAAGAGGTCATAAAGAACAAATATGAGGGGTTGAGAGGCTCTCTTGAGTTCAAATATATGCCGCACGGCAGATTTACCGATCCGGTAAGCGACATTTTAGGAATAGACAATGTGCGGTTCATGGCCGAAAAGAACCTAAGGAAGCTTCAGGGGGACTGGAAAGATTCTTACGTCTTCCTGCATAATATAGTTGAGAGGCTGGAGAATAAGAAGAGACGCCTTGACCAATTTAATCCCATGGGCGTATTTGTTAAGAAATTTTTTGAAGAGGGCATAACAAAAAGATTACGGAGGGTTTTAAGATGACAAAGAAGGAGATAGTTATCAAGATAGCCGAAGAGACAGAATTAAAACAGATAGATGTAAAGATGGTAGTACAAAAGACGCTTGACCATATTGTGGAGGCGTTGGCCAAGTCTGAGACAGTGGAGCTGAGGAACTTCGGCATATTCAAAGTTAAGTCGAGGAAGTCGAGGGTCGGCAGGAACCCGAAGACCGGAGTGACTGTGCCCATACCGGAGAAGAGGATAGTATCATTCAAACCGGGCATGATAATGAAGAAGAGGGTGATGAAGTGATAAAGGCCGTACGAGGAACGAAGGATATATTGCCCGCCGAATCCTGTGTCTGGCAGGAGATAGAGAAAACCTCCAGGGACAATTTAAAATTATTCGGATATCAGGAGATACGCACACCCGTCATAGAGGAGACGGCACTCTTTGTAAAGAATATAGGCGAGGAGACCGATATAGTAAGCAAGGAGATGTTCTCTTTTGTGGACAGGGGCGAGAGGAATATAAGCCTGAGGCCCGAAGGAACAGCGTCCATAATCCGTTCTTATATTGAAAATAATCTCGACAAGATATCGCAGTTCCAGAAATTATACTATATCGGACCTTTTTTTCGAGCCGAGAGACCGCAGGCCGGGCGTTTAAGACAGTTCCATCAGATAGGTGTTGAGGCTATAGGATCGCTTCATCCCGCTCTCGACGCAGAGGTGATAGCATTATCAGCTAAATTATTGGATTCCGCCGGCATCAAAGGATATAAGCTAAAGCTGAATAATCTGGGATGCAGGGATGATAAGAAGAAATTGTCGAAGATGCTGAAAGATATATTTTCGGATAAAAAAGGCGAGCATCTTTGCGAAGATTGTAAAAGAAGGATAAAGATGAATCCTCTGAGGGTGCTGGATTGCAAAAACGATGGCTGCAGGGAAGTTGTCAGAAAGACATTTAAAGAGGCGTCATTCATATGCGCCGAATGCAAAACCCACTTCGAAGAGGTCTTAAAGTTCATTGGCATGCTGAACATAAAGCATGAGATAGACCCCTATATCGTCCGCGGGCTCGATTATTATACGAGAACCGTATTCGAGATCACGCACGAAGGCCTGGGATCCAAAGATGCCATAGGCGCCGGCGGCAGATATGACAATCTTTCCCTTGACATGGGAGGGCCTGATGTCGGCGCGTGCGGTTTTGCCCTAGGGATAGATAGGATGACAATGGTCCTTGGAAGAGGCAAAGAATCCAGCACTGTTGATATATTTATCGCCAACATAGGTGACGCAGCTTATGAAAAAGCATTTGGCATA
Organism: Candidatus Omnitrophota bacterium; assembly: GCA_026387135.1. Classification (GTDB taxonomy): domain Bacteria; phylum Omnitrophota; class Gorgyraeia; order 2-01-FULL-45-10; family 2-01-FULL-45-10; genus 2-01-FULL-45-10. The sequence continues at coordinate 8,726 of JAPLMH010000161.1, forward strand.
CTGAACGACCTGAGAAATAACGAAATATCATGCGAAATAGACTATGAGAAGAGGTCCCTGAAGGCTCAGATGAGAGCGGCGGATTCTATGGGAGCGAAGTTCGTTCTAATAATAGGCGAGGACGAGATCGTTAAGGGTGAGGCGGCCCTGCGCGACATGAAGACAAAGGAGCAGATCCTGATCAAGTTTAACGATATGGTATCCAAAATAAAAGAAAAGGTAAGGTAATAGATGCTGCGCACACATACTTGCTCGGAGCTTAATGAGAAGAACATTGGTAAGGTGGTTAAATTATGCGGCTGGGTAGGAAGCCGCAGGGACCATGGCAGCCTCATATTCATAGACATGAGAGACGGATACGGGCTGACGCAGATAGTATTCGACCCAAAGACACATCCCGCGGTGCATAAAGAGGCTGAGGGATTGCGTTCGGAGTTCGTTATAAGCGTAGAGGGAAGCGTCGAGTCAAGGCCCGAGGGCACTAATAATGACAAGCTTCCTACAGGTAAGATCGAGGTGAGGGCCCAGAAGCTTGAGATATTGAATAGGTCCCTGACACCGCCTTTTGAGATAACGGATGCGATCAATATTTCGGAAGAGGCAAGACTCAAATACAGATACCTCGACATAAGACGGCCTTCGATGCAGAAGGCCTTGAGGCTGCGCCATAAGGTATGCAAGATGGCCCGCGACTATTTTGACGAGAGGAATTTCGTCGAGGTGGAGACGCCGATACTCACAAAGTCGACCCCCGAAGGAGCGCGCGATTATCTTGTGCCGTCAAGAGTGAATCCCGGCATGTTCTACGCGCTGCCCCAGTCGCCGCAGCTATTCAAACAGATACTGATGGTATCGTCTCTCGACAGGTACTTTCAGATAGCAAAATGTTTCCGCGACGAAGACCTGAGGGCCGACAGACAACCCGAGTTCACCCAGTTCGATATCGAAATGTCGTTCATAACGGAGGAGGACATCTACGAGCTATCCGAGGGCCTGATGAAGAAGATATTTAAAGGGGCCATAGGATACGATCTGAAGATGCCTTTTCCGAGGTTAAAGTACTCTGAGGCCGTGGCCAGATTCGGCTGCGATAAGCCGGATACAAGGTTCGGGCTTGAACTTACCGAGATCACAAATCTTGTGAAGGACTGCAAGTTCAAAATATTCCACGAAGTCATAAAGAATGGCGGCAAGGTGATAGCTATAAACGCTAAAGGCTGCGGTGCGTATTCCAGGGGACAGGTGGATGAGCTCGTAGAGTTCGTTAAAGGTTACGGGGCGAAGGGGTTGGCAAACTTTAGAGTGGAGAAAGGCGCATTAGTTTCCCAGATAGATAAGTTCTTTACGAAAGAAGAGTTGTCGGCCATAAAAGAGATCATGGCGGGCTCAGACGGCGATATGATATTCATCGTCGCGGACAGCAAAAAAGTGGCATACGACTCCATGGCTAACTTGCGGAAATTATTCGGTAAAAGGCTGAATCTCATCGATGAGAAGAAGTTTGAATTCTTATGGATAGTGGACTTTCCATTATTTCAATACAATGCCGAAGAGAAGAGGTGGGAGTCGGAGCACCATCCATTTACCTCCTGCCACCCGGATGACATAGAGCTGTTGGAAAAAGGTAAGGATCTCGCATCCGTACGCTCCAGGTCTTACGACCTTGTCATAAACGGTACGGAGATAGGTTCCGGAAGCATAAGGATACATGACCGCAAGATGCAGGAGCTTATATTTAAGACGATCGGAATAAGCGATGAAGACGCGTTAACGAGATTCGGATTCCTTCTCGACGCCTTTAAATATGGCGCCCCGCCTCACGGAGGCGTAGCGTTCGGGCTCGACAGGCTCATGACATTCTTCACCGGGAGCGAATCTATAAGGGATGTCATAGCGTTCCCGAAGACGCAGAAAGCTTTCTGTCCCATGACGAGCGCGCCTTCGGCCATCGATGAAAAGCAGCTGAACGAGCTGAATATAAAGCTAAAGAAGTGAGATGAATGCGAGCATAGCGGTCTCCAACCTCAATAAGAAGCACCGGATCAATGAAAGATTTGTTGGAGAGATAGCCTGCAAGGTCCTTAAGATCCTGAAAAAAGATAAGCGAGAGCTCGAAATAATCTTCTTGAGCGACACTGCGATAAAGAGAGTTAACGGGAAGTATAAGCATAGTAATAGGGCGACGGATGTTTTAAGTTTTGATCTGGGTTCATGTGGAGAGATCCTGATATCATCGGACATGGCCCTGAAGAACTCCCGCGTATTCAATACGCCTCTTGAAAAAGAGCTCATTTTGTATGTGATACACGGCATCCTGCACTTATTCGGTTATGACGATGAAGCGCCGAAGGCCAGATCAAAGATGTTCAGGAAACAGGACTCCATCCTGGAGATATTATGCGCGAACACAAGCTTGTCGAAAGTTTTAACGCGGCGATAGAGGGATTTCTTTACGTCGTTAGAACAGAGCGCAATATGCGCATCCATTTTCTCTCCGCTATATTCATACTGCTTTTGGGCATATACCTGAACTTCAAACCGCAGGAATTGATGATCCTTGCGGTCACTATAACGCTGGTTCTCGTAGCGGAAATGATCAATACCGCTATAGAGCTTATAGTGGACATCATAGTGGAAATGGAGTTCCATCCTATAGCTAAAGTGATCAAAGATGCATCTGCAGGGGCAGTATTACTCACAGTCATTAACGCCATAATAGTGGGTTATCTCCTCTTTGCCGGCAAGGTGCCCTTTACGCTGGAGGACGGGATAACGAGGCTTGGGCAGTCTCCATGGCATCTGACATTCATATCTATAATAGTAGTCCTGGCGCTTACCATCCTGGGCAAAATCACCTTGCGCAGCGGGACGCCTCTGCGCGGCGGAATGCCGTCGGGGCACGCGGCGATCGCTTTCGCGATGTGGACGGTGATAGCCTTTCTCACACATAATGCCGTGGTGATGCTTCTGGCTTTCGTAATGGCCTTCCTGATAGCGCGTCATAGAATAAAAGATTCCATACATACGATATGGGAGGTAGTGGCCGGCGCGATACTCGGTATTCTTACCACGGGCCTCATCTTTCAGCTGCTGCGTCAATAATGCCTATTCAGAAATCAGAAGCTATCGTCTTACGCCATCAGGACCTCAGAGAGACCTCTCTGATACTGACTTTCTACACAAAAGATTTCGGCAAGATCAAAGGGATACTGCGCGGCGTCCGGGGCGCGCGTGGTCAATACGGCGGAAGCAGTTTCGAAATACTGTCCCACGACGAGATAGTATTCTACGACCGGAAAAATAGCGATATCTTCACTACGAGCCAGTGCGACCTGATAGAATTCTTTAATCCGATAAGGCAGTCTCTTGAGAAGCTGGCATATGCCACATATATGGCTGAGCTCCTCGATTCTGTGACGACTCTGGGAGACAAGAACGAAGTGGTGTTTGAGCTATTACTAAACAGCCTGAAGCTTCTATCTACGGAGGCAAGCTCCCGGAGGGTCACGAGGATATTCGAGATAAAGCTCTTAAGCCTTCTGGGGATCATGCCAACTCTCGAATCTTGCGCCAATTGCGGCGGCAAAGTCGATTCGTCTGCCAAATTCAGCGTGCTGCAGGGCGGGCTCATATGCAAAAACTGTTTTAAAAGCGATGATAACGCTCACACAATAATGCAGGGGACGGTCAAATTCATCGAACATATACGCGCCCTGCCGTTTGAAAAGGTAGCACGCGTGAAGGTCGCCACCGCGGTCGGCAAAGAGCTCGAATCCACCTTGCGCAAATTCCTAGACTACCACATCGAACGCCGCCTCAAATCCCTCGAATTCATCAAAGAAATAGAGAAATCGTAAGAAAATTCTCACACACCTTATCGCCAGCAGGCGGGGACCTTGCGGGGTACCGCCTAAAAACAGTGGCAGAGATTATGAATGCGAATAATTTTCTTGACTCAGTAGCTCTACGAGAATATAATCGAATCTATTCTTTGACACACTATTCTATATAGGAGCCCGAGAGGGCTTAAAAGGGAATTCCAACGTCTCGCCGATTTTTGGCGGACAAACGGAAACGGTCCCGCCGCTGTAGAGGACGACGAACTTCGCGTTTCAGGCCATTATCCTTGATATAAGGATGAGAAGGCAGCGAATATTAGGATGACTCCTCAGTCAGAAGACCTACCTATATATTAAGGCATCGCAAGAATGCCGCCATATACGGGTTTAAGTAAAATCAGGGAACTTACCCCGCACCATCTTTTTGGTGTGGGGCTTTTTATTTTAAGGAGAAGGAAATGAAGAAGGTTTTGGCGTTAGTTTTATTTGTGAGCAATCTTTTATTTTGTGTAAATAGTTTTGCGGCGGATGAAAAAGAGAAAGTTAATCTGGGAGAGATAGTTGTCACGGCATCCGGAAAAGAAGAGAGCTCTTTCAATTTTCCCGGAAATGTATCTGTTATAACGGACAAGGCTATAGAACGCTCTAACGCGCTATTTGCTTACGATCTGCTGCGTAGTGAGCCCGGCGTGTATGTAGTTGATCAAACTCATACTGGAAAATCCGTTACCGTAGATATTAGAGGATTCGGAGATACTGCCGCGCGCAACGTTCTAGTCATGATGGACGGAAGACGGCTTAATGAAATAGATATATCCGGACCGGATTGGGCGCAGATACCAGTTGAAAACATAGAACGCATCGAGGTCATGCGCGGCTCAGGATCTGTAATGTATGGTGAAAATGCTACCGGTGGAGTCGTTAATATAATAACGAAAAAAGGTAAAGGCGATTCTACTCTTGGCTATGCTTACGAGACCGGTAGCTACAGGCTCAATAAGCAGGTAGTGACCGCGCAAGGCGGGCATCCATTTATGCAGTATAATTTGCTTGGAAAGTACGAAAAAACTGACGGATATCGCGTGAATGGATATTTTGAAGGCTACGATTATGACGGGAATACAACGTTTAAACCAACGGAATATGCGTCACTCAATGTTTCCGGAGGGTATCATAAAGACTGGTATGGTATGCCGGCGGGTCTGCGCCGCACACAGATGGATCAGGTAGGTCGCAATGGATCCAGAACTCCATATGATTGGGCCAAAACAGAGACGGGCTACATTCAGTTATCTCCCAGACTCGATCTTAACACGGGTATAGATACAAATTCCCTTGAGGCCGATATATGGATAAGAAAGATGCGCAAAAAGAGCGTAACTAACGCGGATTGGGGGGTGCCCTTTGGCATGGTTATCTCAACCCAAGCTTCGCAAATAGCCAATGACGGTGGTACTTTCAGATATCGCATAGGGCAAAATTACGGAAGTATAAATAATGAGGCTATATTGGGTGTAGATCTTTTTTTCGCAGAAAATTGGCTTATGTCAGTAACGCCTGCTGTTGCCAGTTTTGACCAGTTGACTATAACTAAAAAAAATATCGGAGTTTACGGTTCGGACAAGCTGACGATTGCGGACAATCTTATTATTAACGGCGGTTACCGCTATGAATGGGTTAATTATGTTTTCGATCAGCAGGACGATATCAATAACTATATAGAAAGAACCCCGTCCGAAAGCTCCGTCGAAATAGGGGCGGAGTATAAATATGCAAACAGAGGGGCTATCTATGGAAGGTTCTCTACGAGTTATAGATTTCCTTCGGTTGATGAGTTTTACAGTATATTCACTGGCCTGACCCCAAACCTTAAGCAACAAGCATCAGAAACATGGGAAGTAGGTATCAAAGAGGATACGTTAAAATACTTTACGGCAAAGTGCGGATTCTTTTTAATGAATACCCACAATGAGATATATTATGATCCTACCGCCGGAGGGGGATTTGGCGATAATGGTAATTATGACAGAACCCAGCGTAAAGGTGTTGAGCTGAGCCTGAAGTCAGATATGAGCGAATACCTGCAGACATACTTTAACTACACATATTTGAATGCATATTTTCTTGACGGTGCTTTTGCGGGAAATAAAGTGCCCATGGTACCGGCAAGCAAGGTTAATTGGGGTGTAATATGGACTCCGTTTGTTTTCTTGGATGTCCATTTTTGGTCGGATTATACCGGGATCCAGTATCCAATAAACGATCAATTTAATAGGCAACCCAAGCTAAAGGACTATTTTGTATGCAATATCAAAGCGACCTTTAAATGTAAAGGGTGGGAGGTATTCGCTGGCGTAAATAATATTTTCAACCAAAAGTATTCGGAACTTGCGTCCGCCAGCGTGAACGGGGTAAATCTCGATTATTTTCCCGCGCCCCAAACGAACTGGCGCTTCGGCGCATCGTGCAAATTTTAGTTACCAAGGCATGCGCTCTTGACATACTTCGGGCATTAATTTATACTCTTCTCTATGGATATAACCCTAAGAGGCGCTTTTGTGTTGTCGGCGATGATCCATGCCGCGCTATTCGCGCCTTTGTATAACCAGCACCTGTTGCGACAGGAGATGGAGAAGAAGAATACTATAGTGGTCGACTATATTGTCTTAAAAGAGATCGCCACCGCCATAGCCACGAATAAAGAGGTTGTCCTTAAGAGGCCCCAGACTCCGCAGATAGATATACAGAAAGAGATCTCGGTAAAGCCGCAGCCCGCTCCACAGGTTAAGGCCGATAATAAAAATATCGCCAAGTCCAGCAAGCTAAAAGAGAGGACAAGGTCGCACAAAAAAGGCGATCTAAAGGATCCTTCTAAAGAGGCCGCGAAAAAAGAGACCCAGCTGAAGCAGGAAAAGGATTACGTAAATTACTATCAGCTGATCCGGGAGAAGATACGCGAAAGGCTCAAGGGCAATTACCAGTACTATAACCGCGAAGGCGAGGTGCACCTATCTTTCGTGCTTACCCAGAACGGCTCGTTATTGAGCTATGCGATAGATCGCGCCAAGTCTACCCAGGATGAAGTGCTGCTGCATATCACGGCGACAAGTCTCAAAGCGGTATCTCCTTTTCCCTCGCTGCCAAGGAGTCTGTCAATGTCAAAGATGTCCTTTAACATAGTGATCTCGTTCAAAAAATAATATGCGAATGGCGAGAGATTGACAAGACGTGCGCTTTATGATAGAGTGAGGCGTTAAATCTACGCGGAAAGGGTGAGATAATAATGCCAGTGATAAGCGTTGGCGAAAATGAGCCTCTCGAAAGAGCTCTCAGACGTTTTAAAAAGAAGATAGAGCGCGAGGGGATATTAAGGACGCTGAAGGAAAGAAAGCACTACGAGAAACCGAGCGAGAGAAAACGCCGGAAGAGAAGATCGGTGTGAGGATCGACAGAGAGATTGCGTTTAGACTGCTGCTGACAGCAATCCTACTATGTACATTAAACAGTCTTTCCATTGCTGATGAGGCCGTTTTCAGGAAGACCCTGGAGAACGGCCTCGTCATTTTGGTGAAAGAGAGCCCACCCAGAGACCTCGTCTCCATAAATATAACGATAAAGGCCGGGCCTTCTTCCGAAGAAGAGTATACCGCTTCCGGAATATCCCATCTTGTGGAGCACCTTGTGTTCAAAGGGACCGTATCGCGTAAAGTCGGCGATATCGAAAAAGAGATACGCTCGTACGGCGGACTTATAAACGGGTCCGTATCGCATGATACAACGACTTACGCGGTGACTCTTCCCGCCAAATATTTCACTCAAGGCCTATCCGTTCTGAAGGATATGATCACCAATTCCGTATTCGACAGAATGGAGCTGGAAAAAGAGCG
>JAPLMH010000031.1 GCA_026387135.1 Candidatus Omnitrophota bacterium
TGCGTATTTTTTGCGGATATGCCTATATCCGAATCATCTACCGGAACTCTTCTCCAACCCAATATCTCCTGCCCTTCTTTTTTGGCGATATCGGATAAGGTGTCTTTACAGAATTTCCGTTCCTTGTTATTGGTGGGCAAAAATATAAGGCCCGTGCCATAACTACCCTGAGCGGGTAGCTCGATGCCAGCTTGGGGGCATACCTTAGCAAAAAATTCATGCGGTATCTGTATGAGTACGCCTGCGCCATCGCCCGTCTTAGGGTCTGCGCCTGTGGCGCCGCGGTGCGAAAGTCTATTGAGAACCTCAAGCCCCTTAATCACCGTTTCGTTCGAAACCCTGCCTGTTGCGTCACAGACAAAACCTACGCCGCAGGCATCGTGCTCGAACGCCGGATCGTAAAGCCCCTGTTTTTTGGGTCGGTGAGCGTACTTCATCTTCAAGCCTTCCACCTCTTTGCGTCTATACCAAGCTTCCTGATCTTGGAGCGTATCGTATTACGGTTTATCCCGAGTATCCTCGCCGCCTTCAATTGGTTCCCTGCGGTACGTTCGAGAGTCTTCTCTATAAGAGGCTTCTCTATCGACTGCATAACAGACCTGTAGAGTTCTATTTCCTTTTCCATATCTTTCGCCTTCTTAAAAGTTATTTAATAAAGAGCATCTCTCTGTACTTTGGCAGATCCCAATCCTCGTCCGAAACGACGCACTCAAGAGCATCAACGTGCTTCCTTATATGCTCCATCAACGGTTTCAGTTCTTCAAAATACAACTTTGCGCGTTTTTCACCATCCAGAGCTTTAGCTTTTTCAAGAAGCCCGATCATATCCTTCACATTGCGTCTGACATAGTAAATTTTCGCCACAACATCAGATAGATGCTCTTCCTGATTTTTTAATGCAGCTGCTTCGATTTTTATACCGGACGATCTCTTAAGTCCGATGAGCCCTGCCACGTTGTCGGATAAGAGCTTTTGATATTTATATCCGGCCGGGAGTATGCTGGCATTTACCATCTCGTTCAGCGTATTGGCTTCTATCTCAAGGATGAGGTTGTAGGTGTGTATCCATATGTGATACCGCGCCAGCAACTCTTCCTTAGAGAATACTTTGTACTTTTCAAAGAGCTCTATATTCTCTTTCTTTGCGAGGGCTTTTAATGCCAGAGCTGTGGAAGCTACATCGCCAAGCCCTCTTTTATGGGCTTCTTTTACCCATTCCGGAGCGTAGTTGTTGCCCTCGAACCTTATATATTTCGTCTCTTTTGCTATTCTCGCTATGACCTGCATAACCGCGGTGTTAAAATCCTTCCCTCCGGCAGAAGCTCTCTTTATTTCGTCCGCTACATAATCAAGGGAATCGGCGATTATAGTATTGATCACAGCTATTGGTGTCGATATATTTTGTGAGGAACCTACGGCGCGGAATTCGAACTTGGCGCCTGTGAACGCAAAAGGCGAAGTCCTGTTCCTGTCGGTAGAGTCCTTATTGAATTTCGGAAGCCTCGCAACCCCAAGATCGATTATGTCCCTTTTCGAAACTTTCCGTTTCGAGCCTTTTTCGATCATGTCTAATATCGAATTGAGCTGGTCTCCCAGAAAGACGCTTATTATGGCGGGCGGCGCCTCGTTCGCTCCAAGGCGGTGTTCATTGCCCGCCAGAGCAACGCTTGCGCGCAGAAGGTCGGCGTGAAGATAGACACCTCTTAATACCGCTGCCAGGACTGCCAGGAACTGCAGATTATCTTCCGGCGTCTCGCCGGGGTTTAAGAGATTGCAACCATGGTCATCCGCAAGGGACCAATTGAGGTGCTTTCCACTTCCATTAATGCCCGCGAACGGTTTTTCATGTAACAGGACCACTAAATTATGACGCAAAGCCACCTTCTTCATAACATCCATAAGCAGCTGGTTGTGATCGGCCGCCAGATTCGACTCTTCGAATATGGGCGCAAATTCGTATTGATGAGGC
>JAPLMH010000082.1 GCA_026387135.1 Candidatus Omnitrophota bacterium
CGAGCCGCCGCCTACGCAGGCCACGATATGATCCGGCAGCCTCTTGAATATCTTTAAACTCTGCGCCCTGGCTTCCTTGCCTATAACAGACTGAAAGTCCCTGACCATACCAGGATAAGGGTGCGGGCCCGCCACGGAGCCGATACAGTAGTATGTGGTCCGGACATTCGTCACCCAATTTCTTATGGCCTCGTTCATCGCGTCTTTTAAATTCTTTGAGCCGCTAGATACCGGGGTGACCCTTGCCTTTAAGAGCTTCATCTTGAAGACATTCACAGACTGGCGTTTTATATCCTCCTCGCCCATGAATATCTCGCACTCTAGGTCAAAGAGAGCGGCTACCGTGGCCGTTGCCACGCCATGCTGACCCGCGCCTGTCTCGGCGATGACCCGCGACTTTCCCATCTTTTTGGCAAGCAGCACCTGTCCGAGCGTATTATTTATCTTGTGTGCGCCGGTATGAAGGAGATCTTCCCTCTTCAGGTATATCCGGGCGCCATTCGTTCTTTTTGTAAGTCTTTCGGCGAAATATAAAGGAGTGGGCCTGCCCGCGTAATCCTTAAGATATCCATCGAGCTCTTCTTTGAACGCTCTTGACGCTCCGGCCTTTTTATACGCCGCCTCAAGTTCGCCGAGAGCCGCCATCAGGGTCTCAGGAACGAACTTCCCTCCAAAATCACCAAAGTAGCCATGCCTATCAGGATATCTCATCAGACCTTCCTCACATTTTCCATAAACTTCTTCATAAGGATCAAATCCTTTTTACCGGGTGAAGCCTCTACGGCGCTCGATACGTCTACGCCATATGGCGCAAATTTTTCAATAGCCTCACGGACATTATCCGGAGTAAGCCCGCCTGACAATATTACAGGCCTTAAAAATTCAAAGCTCTCTATGATCTTCCAGTCAAATTTTTCACCCGTGCCTCCCTTAGCCTTGGAAGAATATGTATCGAGCATGTAAAAGTCTGTATTATAATCATTTATCCCTTTGAGGCTTACCGAGTCCTTTATCCTGAAGGCCTTGATCACCTTATAATCATCTTTAAACCCCGCGCAATAATCCGGGCTTTCGTCGCCGTGGAACTGCAGCATCTCGAGGGAGCACTCCTCGGCTATCTTTAAGACCTTCCCGCTCTCCTCGTTCACAAAGACGCCGACCTTCAACACGGACGGAGGAAGTTCGTTCGCGATATCTCTTACGACCTTGGGCTCGACACACCTTTTTGATCCATTATAGAAGACGAACCCCATCATATCGGGCATGAGCCCGGCCGCGGCTATCGCGTCTCTCTTATTCGTTATCCCGCATATCTTTATCTTGGTCATATATTAAAAATGCATCATCTCTCTCATCTTGGCGGCTATGTCATCCGCCTCCATGAATGCCTCGCCCACCAGTACCGCATTTATGCCGAGCGACTTCAGGAACATGATATCCTCATAGCTCTTTATCCCGCTCTCGGAGACTATTGTCTTATTCTGCGGGATCAGCCTGATGAGACGCTGTGTAACGCCTATGTCCACCTTAAATGTATGAAGGTCTCTATTATTTATACCTATTATGGACGCTCCTATGGCGAGCGCCTTCTCAATATCCTCTTCATTATGGACCTCGACCAGACAATCGAGCCCGAGCTCGGTCGCGAGATTATGGAACTTGGTCAACTCCGCTATAGAAAGTATCTCCGGGATGAGCAATATCGCTTCCGCCCCGGAGGCGACCGTCTCATATATCTGATACTCATCTATAAAAAAATCTTTTCTCAATATAGGTATCGATACATTCCCGCGAACCTTCGGTATGTACTCCAGCCTGCCCTCGAAGAACCTCTCATCCGTGAGCACCGATATCGCGCTTGCGCCATTAGCCTGATAAGTGATAGCTATCTTTACCGGATTGAAGTCGCCTCTCAATATACCCTTCGAAGGGGACGCCTTCTTTATCTCGGCTATAAGATTTATGTGATGAGGCCGCGATATGTTCTTCTTGAAGGAGCTCCTGACCGACAGGCTCTTTATCTCCTTTACGAGATCCGCTTGCGGCCTGGCCCTCTTGGCCTCATCGACCACTTTTCTCTTCTCTTCTATTATCCTTGAAAGTATCATATTTTATTCGTCAGTTTTATCAATCGTTCCAGCTTCTCGAGGGCGGCGCCGGAATCTATCGACTTCTCCGATAACCTTATTCCTTCCTTAATATCTTTTACCTTGCCTGCCACGACAAGCGCCGCGGCTGCGTTCAAGAGCACTATATCCCGCCTTGGGCCGCGTTCTCCTTTCAAAATAGAGAGCATTATATCGGCATTATCTTTTGCCGTCCCGCCTTTGATATCCGCAATGCTCGCCCTCTTCATCCCGAGATCTTCGGGGCTTATATAATATGTTCTTATCTTGCCGCTGTTCAATTCGGTTACCTTAGTCCTGTCCGTAATGCTTATCTCGTCGAGAGAATCGAGCCCATAAACCACCAATGCTCTCTTCAAGCCCAGCTTTTTCAACACATTAGCCAGGATTTCGGTCAGTTTCTCGTTATAAACGCCTATAACCTGTCCTGTTACCATGGCAGGATTGGATAACGGCCCGAGGATATTGAATATGGTCCTGCCTCCGATCTCTTTTCTGGGTTTAGCCGCATGCTTGGTAGCGCTGTGAAAGAGCGGCGCGTAGATGAAGCCTATCCCTACATCGACGATGCATTTGCTTACCATCGCGGGAGGTAACCCTATCTTAACTCCGAGGGCTTCCAGGACATCCGCCGAGCCGCACTGTTCCGAAGCGCTCCTGTTCCCGTGCTTTGCCACCCTAACACCGCATCCCGCTATAACGAACGCAACTGTCGTGGATATATTGAATGTATTGATGCCGGTGCCACCCGTGCCGCATGTATCGATAAGATCCATGCCGGCATCCACGCGCTCGGCTTTTTCGAGCATGACCTTTGCCGCGCCCGTTATCTCATCGATAGTCTCACCTTTATCGCGCAGCGCCTTCAAAAAATGAACGATCTCTTCGTGAGATGAGCTGCCGGACATTATCTCGTTAAAAACTTCCCGCGTCTCTTCTTCCGTAAGATCAATATTATTAGAAACTTTTTCTATAGCCGCTTTTATCATCTAGTCTCTATATTTTTAAGAAGTTGCTTAATATCTTCATGCCCTCACCGGTCAATATCGACTCGGGGTGGAACTGAACTCCCCATACAGGATGATCATTATGCTTCAGGCCCATTATCTCCTCATCCTTGTCTTTAGTTTCGGCCGTAATGCTTAAAGTATCGGGTAGGGTCTTGCGCTCCACTACCAGCGAATGGTATCTCGTAGCTTCAAAGGGATTTTTTATGCCCGCGAATATCTCTTTTCCATTATGATAGATAAGCGACGTCTTGCCGTGCATTATATTCTTAGCGTGGACTATTCTCCCCCCGAAGACCTCTCCTATGGCCTGATGACCAAGGCAAACGCCAAGCAGCGGGACCTTGCCTCCCAGTATCCTTATAAGAGACTCCGATATCCCGGCATTCTTAGGCTCACCCGGGCCCGGGGATATGACTATCTTCTGGGGGTTCTTACTCTTGACTTCATCTATAGAGATCTTGTCGTTGCGATAGACCTCCAGCTCAGCCCCAAGCTCCCCGAAATATTGCACGAGGTTATAGGTGAACGAGTCGTAATTATCTATTATGAGTATCATTCCAATCCCTTCTCGGCCATCTCTATAGCTTTTAACAGCGCCTTGGCCTTATTGAGGGTCTCTTCAAACTCTTTCTCCGGATCAGAATCCGCCACTATCCCGGCTCCGGCCTGTATATAAGCATTCTTGCCTTTTATGATAACGGTACGGATCGTTATGCACGTGTCGAGATTGCCCGAAAAACTGAAATACCCGACGCTTCCCGCGTACGGCCCGCGCCTCACATTCTCCAGGTCCTCTATGATCTCCATTGCCCTGACCTTCGGGGCGCCCGTAACGGTGCCCGCCGGAAATGTAGCCCTGAATAGATCGAACGAATCTTTGTCTTTCTTCAGTCTACCTGAAACATCGCTCACTATATGCATGACATGGGAATACTTCTCGACCGTCATGAGTTCGGATACTTTTATAGTTTTGAATTCACACACTCTTCCTATGTCATTACGCCCGAGATCTACTAACATTATATGCTCGGCCCTCTCTTTAGGGTCCGCCAATAGCTCTTTTATAAGTATTTCGTCCTCTTCGGCCGAAGCGCCGCGCGGGCGCGTCCCGGCTATGGGCCTGACCTCCGCCAGGCCGTCTTCGCAGCGCACCATGATCTCCGGCGATGAGCCGACGAGAAAGAAGTCGTTGAATTTAAGATAGTACATGTAAGGCGAAGGATTTATTGATCGCAGCGCTCTGTATACCTGAAAAGGATGGCAGTCTATGGCCAGTTTCAAACGCTGTGAAAGCACCGTCTGTATTATATCTCCGTCCTCGATATGCTTCTTTGCCTTCTTGACCATCGCCTCAAATTGCGTCTTGGTAACATTGGATCTCAAAAGGTCCGGATGCGGCCTCTTCTTGGATGAAACGGCGTAATCCATCTTAGGCATCGGGCCTTTAAGATAACCGGCTATCCTGTCTATCTTCTTTACGGCCTTGTCATACGCCAGAACAGGATCGCCATCCACATGTACATTAGATATGATCTTTATCTTATGGTCCACATGGTCGAATATCAGAAGAGTGTCGGTAAGCATAAATACGCAGTCCGGCAGGTTCAGGTCGTCGGGATTCTTGGCCGGAATATTCTCTATGAACCTGACCATATCGTATCCGAAAAATCCGACTAACCCTCCTGAAAAACGCGGCAATCCCTTCACCTCTACGAATTTATATTTATTCAATATCTTCTTAAGCTCATCTATAGGTTCGGACTTTGTGGTGTAGTTTGAAGATATCTTGCCTTCGGTAAGCGTGACCTTGGTCCCTTTACTGGAGAATATCAGAGACGGATCGCTTCCCAATATGGAATAGCGCGCGAGCCGCTCTCCCCCCTCTACGGATTCTAGCAGGAACGAGTAGTCGCTCTTATCTATCTTTGCAAATGCCGATAAGGGCGTCTCAAAATCGGTCAATATGTCGCGGTAGACCGGAATGAGATTCCCTTTTTTGGATAACTCTATAAACTCTTCCTTACCCGGATAGTACATTATTTATACACCTGCTTCGGGTCGAATATGCGTTCGGCCGTTATGTTGATATTTCCGTCTTTATCCACCTGACGGAAATAACAGCTGAAGTACCCTTCATGGCAGCCCGCCTTGACCTGCTCGACTTCGAAGAGAAGAGAGTTCCCTTCGCAATCTATGCTCACCTTTCTTACGATCTGGATGCATCCGCTCGTCTCGCCCTTCAGCATAAGCTTTCCTTTTGAGCGCCTGAAGACATATATCTTGCCCTCTTCGAGCGTCTTCTGTAAAGCGTCCTTGTTCATGTAACAAAGGGTCAGGACCTCCCCGGAGACCTCATCCTGGATGATCGCGGGTATCAGTCCCTTCTCGTCGAATTTTATCTTCTCTAAAACCTTATTCATCTTCATATTCTTACTTTTACTCCTTTCTTCTTCAAGTAGGCCTTTGTTTCGCCCACGGAATAAGTCCTGAAATGAAAAATTGAAGCTGCCAAAACGGCGTCTGCTTTACCATCGGTCAATGCTTCATAAAGATGCTCTAAATTACCGGCGCCGCCCGACGCGATGACCGGGATCTTTACGGACTCGCTTATTCTTCTGGTCAATTCTATATCGTAACCTTCCTTGGTGCCATCATAGTCCATACTCGTCAGCAGTATTTCACCGGAGCCGAGACTTTCTATCTTTTTGGCCCATTGTATAGCATCAAGACCCGTGGGCGTACGTCCTCCGTTTATATATATCTCCCACTTCTGTCTGTCCTTGGTCTTTACCCTGCACCTCGCGTCCATCGCCACTACGATACACTGGCTTCCGAATCTTTTCGACGACTCTCTTATGAAGCTCGGCCTTTTGACAGCCGCCGTATTTATCGATACTTTATCGCATCCGGCATTTAAGAGGTTCCTGATATCGTCTACGGTGCTTATCCCGCCTCCTACGGTAAACGGGAGAAATATCGACTCTGCCACCTTATTAGCTAGTCTTATGGTCGTCTTGCGCTTCTCATGGCTTGCCGTAATATCTAGAAAGACGAGTTCGTCCGCGCCTTCCTTGTCGTAAAAGCGCGCGTTCTCGACCGCGTCACCAGCATCGCGCAGGTTCACGAAGTTCACGCCTTTCACTACCCGCCCGTCCTTGACATCGAGGCAGGGTATTATTCTTTTTGTGAGCATACCCGGATCGCTTCCTTAAGATCTATCGTCTTTTCGTACAGCGCTTTGCCTATTATCATCCCTTTAAGCCCAGTGCCTTCCAGGGCCTTAAGCCGCTTCACATCTTCTATAGTTGAAACACCGCCGGATGCTATGACGTCTATGCCCTTCACTTTCAGGAGATTCTTCAAGCTCTCTAGATTCGGGCCTTTGAGCATTCCATCTCTCGCAACATCGGTATAATTTATCGTCTTTACGCCGAGAGAGGCCATCATTTGGGCAAGATCCATAGCCTTAATCTGGGTCTTAAAGAGCCATCCCTTGGTAAGGACCATCCCGTCTTTAGCGTCTATGCCTACGACAATTCTATCGCCAAATCTTTTTGAGGCTTTGGATATAAAATCCTCTTCCAGCGCTTTAGTGCCTATGACCACCTTCTCTACGCCGGCATCGATCAGGCCCTGTACCGTCTCCAGGCTCCGTATGCCGCCGCCAAGCTCTATCTTCACATTAACGCCATTAACGGTCTCTTTGATCTGTCTTAAGTTCCTCGAGCTTCCCTCTATCGCTCCATCGAGATCGACGACGTGAATAAGCTCCGCGCCCTGGGCGGCCCACATCCTGGCAACTTCCAATGGCGAATCAAAATAGACAGTCTCGCATTCAGCCTTGCCCTGAGCGAGACGTACGACCTTGCCGCCCCTTATATCTATCGCAGGAATAACCTTCATTAAAGTTCCACAAAATTCTTTAAAATTTTCAAGCCCAGCGCCTGGCTCTTCTCAGGATGGAATTGAAACGCATAGACGTTATCTTTGCATACACCCGACGCGAAGTCTATGCCATAGCTGGTTGTAGACAACACAACCTTTTTATCCTTCGGCTTCACATAATACGAGTGGACGAAGTACATATATGAGTTATCGGGAACTTTATCAAAAATATCTGACCTCTTGTTTTTAATGCTGTTCCAGCCCATATGAGGAACTTTAAGGCCTTTAAGCTTAAACCTTTTCACTTCGCCCTTAAGCACCCCAAGCCCTTTGACTCCCGGCGCCTCCTCACTTCTTTCAAAGAGAAGCTGTAGCCCCAAGCATAGCCCAAGGAAAGGTTTTCCTTCAGCGATCGCGTCCTTTATCGGCTGGACGAGCTTACGCTTCTTCAACTCCTTCATCGCCTCGCCGAACGAACCGACGCCCGGGAATACTATCTTATCCGCTCTCAATATATCTTTTGCGCTGGATGAGACCTTCGCCCCGGCGCCCACAACTTCAAGCGCTTTTCGGACAGAGTGCAGATTTCCCATACCGTAATCGATCACTACGATCATATTTTTAATCTATTCTTCCTTTTGTTGAAGGCACGCCCTTGCGGCGCACGTCTATCTGAGTTGCTTCGTCCATAGCTATGCCGAATGCCTTAAATACAGCCTCAAGGACATGATGCACATCTTCACCCGAATATATCTCTACATGCAGATTTATATTAGCGCTCTTTGCGAAAGCGTCCATAAAATCCTTGCCGTCATCGAGGGAATATTTATCTTCTCTGGGTATCGTCTGGTTATATGATGGCATCTTCCAAAGGAATGCGTACCTTCCTCCGATATCGACCATGACTTTGGCGGCCGCCATATCCATAGGGACCTCTTTTGAGCCATACCTCTTTATGCTCTTACAGTCGCCTAGAGCTTCTTTGAACGCTTTACCAAGACAGATAGCTATATCTTCGTTTGTGTGGTGCGCATCCACATTAAGGTCGCCTTTCGCTTTTAAAGCCAGGTCGAATAGCCCATGAAACGCGAATAGCGTCAGCATGTGATCCAAAAAACCTATGCCCGTCTTTATATTGGCAACGCCCTTCCCGTCGATCGACAACTCGCCCGAGATATCCGTCTCTGTGGTCTTACGTTTTATCTTTGCAATCC
>JAPLMH010000148.1 GCA_026387135.1 Candidatus Omnitrophota bacterium
TGTTTTCTATAGCTCGATACGGGCAGGCGCTTCAGATAGCCGGCATGGCTTATCATGATGACAACGTCTTCTTCGGCTATCAAGTCCTCTATGTCGAGCTCTTCGGTCTCGGGCAGGACTTCCGTCCTGCGCTCATCGCCGAACTTTTCGCTGAGCTCCTTCATCTCTTCTTTGATGATGTCGAGGACCTTCTTTTCGCTCTCCAAAATGGATTTGAATAGCTCTATCTTTTTTATCAGCTCGAGATACTCTTTATCTATCTTATCGCGCTCCAGGTGAGTGAGGCGCTGCAGCTGCATTTCCAGTATCGCCTGGGCCTGTCTGTCTGAGAGCCCTATTTTTTCCATTAGACCCGCTTTGGCCTCCTGCGGATCTTTCGCGGCCCTTATTATCTTTATAACCTTGTCAAGCTCCTTCAGCGCTATCTTTAATCCTTCGAGTATATGCGCCCGGTCCTGGGCCTTCTCAAGGTCGTATTTTGTCCTGCGGGTAACGATCTCTTTTCTGTGACGGATGAACTCCTCTAAGGCCTCTTTCAAATTTAATACCCTGGGCCTGCCCTCGACGAGCGCCAGCATTATAACGCCGAAGGTGGTCTGCATCTGGGTGTGCTTGTAGAGCTGGTTTAAGATACCTTTGGAGTTCGCGCCGCGGCGCACTTCGATCACAACGCGCATCCCGTCCTTGTCGGATTCATCCCGCAGGTCCGTAATGCCGTCTATCTTCTTGTCCGTAACGAGGTCCGCTATAGACTCTACCAGGTTCGCTTTATTCACCTGGTACGGCAGCTCTTTTATGATGATAGCTTCTTTACCGTTCTTCTGCTCTTCGATAAATGCCTTGGCGTGGACCTTTAAAAGCCCTCGGCCTGTAGTATAGGCGTTCTTTATCCCTTCGGTGCCGCGTATTATCCCGCCGGTTGGAAAGTCCGGCCCCTTCACTCTCTTTAACAGGTCTTTTGGGTCGCAGCCGGGATTATCTATGACGAACATAACAGCTTCGGCTATCTCTTTTAAGTTGTGCGGGGGGATATTAGTTGCCATGCCGACCGCTATACCGCTTGAGCCATTGACGAGCAGGTTGGGCAAACACGCCGGCAGCACCGTAGGCTCCTTAAGGGATCCGTCAAAGTTCGGCATGAAGTCAACCGTGTTCTTCTCTATATCGAGAAGCATCCAGTCGGCAATGCGGTCGAGCCTCGCCTCCGTGTATCGCATACTGGCCGCGGTATCCCCGTCGACCGAACCGAAATTTCCTTGACCTTCGACGAGAGTATAGCGCAGGCTGAAGTCCTGCGCCATCCTTACGAGAGTATCGTAGATCGCGGAATCGCCGTGCGGGTGATATTTACCCATGCAATCTCCGACGATCCTTGCCGATTTTTTGTAGGGTTTATTGTGCTCTACGCCGCGTTCCTTCATCGCGTAAAGAATGCGGCGATGCACAGGCTTGAGGCCGTCGCGCGCATCGGGCAGCGCCCTGCCTACGATAACGCTCATCGCATAGTTTATGTAGGAGTCTTTCATCTCCTCTTCTATATATACCGGAGTTATTTTTTCATTACGTGCGTACATGTCTCTCCTCTTTAATTAAATATCCAATACCTTTACTTCGTGTGCGTGTTTCTCAATAAAATCTCTTCTCGGCTCAACGGCCTCCCCCATCAATATGGTGAACATGGAGTCGGCTTCAACCGCATCCTCGAGCATGACCTTCAGAAGCGTCCTCTTCTCCGGATCCATGGTGGTCTCCCAGAGCTGTGTAGGATTCATCTCTCCCAAGCCCTTATACCTCTGTATACTCATGCCCTCCTTACCGACACTCTTGACAAAGCGCAGGACCTCTTTGAGAGAAGAGAGCCCCTTGGTCTCTTTCTCCACCTTTATGGTGTATACAGGTTTTGAGGACTCTTTCTTAGAAGCCTTCTTATCATTTAGGCTTTCTCCCGGGGCATCATACTCTTCCATGTCAAGACCAAGCTTATCTATCTTATCTATGATCTTCTCGATCTCCCTTGCCTCGTAGAACTCTATATAGTCCTTATTCTTGCCGGTATCCTCGTCCCCAACATACTTCGATAGTTCATCGTCATTATATAGAAAATGGGGTTCTTGCTCCACTTTTACCATATAAAGTGGTAGTTTTTTGGTCTTCTTATGTCTTAAAGTGATGTATTTTGATAGATTTACTCCACCTCGCTCAATTGCGTTCCCATAGCCTTCCAGCTCTATAAGAGCGTCCAGAACGGCCTTCAGCTGCTTATCCGTAAATTGATGCTTGTCCTTTACCCTTACCAGGGTCATACCTTCCGTGCCGAGCTCCAAGAGAAGATTGTTATATTCGTCCTCTGTTTGTATATACTCTTCTCTTTTCCCTCTTTTGATCTTATACAAAGGCGGTTGGGCTATATAGATGTGGCCATTTTCGATCAGGGCCGGCATCTGCCTGTAGAATAGCGTCAAAATAAGCGTCCTTATGTGTGAGCCGTCGACATCGGCATCGCACATTATTATTATTTTATGATACCTGATCTTGGCTATATCGAACTCTTCACCGATCCCGCACCCGATCGCGGTGATGATGGTCCGTATTTCTTCGTTAGAGAGCGCTTTGTCTAGCCGCGCCTTCTCTACATTCAGTATCTTTCCCTTTAACGGCAATATCGCCTGGAATCTCCTGTCGCGTCCCTGCTTTGCCGAGTTGTGAACGAAGACCCCGGAAGCCAACGCAAAATTATGCGTATTCGGCACCTCTATGTCATAAACGTCGACTTTGTCAGTCAGCCACTCAACTCGCTTCACCTTATGATTATAGTTTTTGCCGGCTTCACACATCTTGTCCGCATCATTGCTGAAAAATCTTTCCCGCAAAGTGTCGAGCTTTAATAAGTTTTTGTCCTTCTTGGACCTTCTTTCTGCTTCATAGCGCGACGCGTCACCGTATGTATCGAGAACGGTTTTCAACAAACCCATGCTGTGCTTAAAATATGTCTGGTCGTAAGCCTTTTTGCGCTTCGCTCTAAACTCGTCTGTCCATTGCCCTTTCGTCTTCTCCCGCCTCCACGAAATAAGGGTAATGTCGTCCCATTGTATCTTGGACGCATCGGAATGCCGCTTTCTATGGTCCGGGTGTTCCTCAAAATATTTTCTTACCCGTAATGCCTGCTTAACCCTGTTGTTAGGATCCGCCCAATGCTTCTTCTGTGCTTCGTTGATGAGCCCGAGTATACGGGTCCTGAATTTTTCATCCTTATTGAAGAACTCCATGTACTTTCTAAGCATATATTGCTTATACGCGGGGTCTCCCCATTGCTTTTTTGCATTTTTACTGAAAAGCTCTCTCTTCTCCAATGATTTTTTGCTGGCTTTCTCTCTAAACGCGCCCGTACGCTTTGCTTCTACGGACTTTATTTTTACGTCCGGCCGGTGCAGGGTATGCTCTAGATGTTTGTAATGAAAATCCATGTGCATCTCATAGGGCAATCGTTGTATATTCGTCGGGTTGTTGTTTAATTTATTAAAATCCACGTGGTGGCGATGTTTCCCTTCGGCTGCGGTATATATTTTATTCTGCAGATTAAATATATCGGCAAGCACATGGGTGTATATCCATTTTTTGGAGCCAGGATCAAAAATCATTTCGTAGCCATCCAAGCCGCGGCCGTCTTGTTTTTTTGATATCTTTCTATACAGAGGGGCGAGGCTCATTTCAGGCGTCAATTTAGCGGCGGGTACATAAGTGTCGTCGGCTAATCTAAATAAATGACCCGGCGTGCATATGAGCTCTTCGTTGTTATCTAAAACGGCTTTCACAACTTCGGTATTTTGTTTAGTCATTCTTGGATTTAATATGGGCGCTATACCTATATGCCCGTTGTCGAGTATGGTATAGCAAAAATTCTGCCTGCCCTGCCTATGCTCCTCTACTAAGTCTTTAAAAGAAACATTTCTTCCGTCGGCTAATGCAACTTTCGTTTCTCCTAACCAACAGCCACCGGCCGAATCTCCCTCGACCAAGTACACTTCGCAGAGGCTCGCGTCGGTCTCCTGGCAATCGGCGAGTTTACCCGGAAGCGATGCGCCTTCAAGCGCGCCTTTCCGTCGGGTGAGCTCGCGCGCTTTTCTCGCGGCCTCGCGAGCGCGCGCCGCCAATACGGCCTTCTCTATGATCTTGTTTGCGACGGGCGGGTTCTCTTCGAGGAACGAGCCGAGCGCTTCGTTGACTATCGATTCTATTATTCCTTCGACCTCGGAGTTGCCGAGCTTAGTCTTGGTCTGGCCTTCGAATTGCGGGTTCGGCACCTTCGCGCTTATTACGGCGCTCAAACCTTCTCTCGCATCATCTCCTGATATCGTTGAATCTTCATTCTTTAAGAGCTTCTTCGATTTGCAGTACTGGTTTATCGTCCTGGTCAGCGCGGATTTAAACCCGGTCAGATGCGTCCCGCCTTCTATAGTGTTGATATTGTTTGCAAATGTAAATATGCTTTCGGCGTACCCGTCGTTATACTGCATCGCCACTTCCGCCTGCACGCCATCCTTCTCCTTGGCGAAATATACGACTTTCTTATGAAGAACATTCTTATTCTTATTCAGGAACTCCACGAACGATACTATGCCGCCGGAAAACTTGAATTCAACCTCTCTGCCCTTGGCGCGCTCGTCCTTCAGAACTATCTTCAGGTCTTTATTTAAGAACGCCAGCTCTCTCAATCGATTGGACAAAATATCGAAGCTGTAGTTTATACCGCTGGGGAATATCTCTTTATCGGATTTAAAGGTTACTTTTGTGCCGGTGTTCTTTGCCGAGCCTATGACCTTTACTTTCGACGCCGTCTTGCCGCACTTGTACTCCTGGTGGTAGATCTTGCCGTCGCGCCTGACCTCGACCTCGAGCCACTCGGAGAGCGCGTTTACTACGCTCACCCCGACGCCGTGAAGCCCGCCCGAGACCCTGTAAGCCTTGTGGTCGAACTTCCCGCCGGCATGCAGTGTCGTCATTACGACCTCGAGCGCCGGCTTGTGCATGGTCTTGTGTATATCCACCGGGATGCCTCGCCCGTCATCTATGACCGTCACTGAACTGTCGGCGTGGACTATCACCTCTATCGACGTGGCATAACCGCCCATGCATTCGTCGATCGAATTATCCACAACTTCGTAGACCATGTGGTGCAGACCGCGCGACGTTGTGTCGCCTATATACATCGCCGGCCGCTTCCTGACGGCGTCTACGCCCTCAAGGACCTGTATAGTGGTAGCGTCATACTTTTTTACGGCAGCGGCCTTCTCTTTGCCGCTATCCTCTTTGCTCTTTTTACCCTTTATTTCCTTGTCACTCATTTTAATTCACCTATCCTGAATGTTATGTCCTTTAGCTTCTTGCCCTTTAGTTCCGATGATAAATTATTCAATATATACTTCTTCCGCGTCGTGAGTTCGTAGAGCCAGCTCGAATCGTCGACGTGCACTATGAGCCTGGAATCCGTAAAAGAGCGCGGCCTCGAGTGTTTGGCCGCCTGCTCGCCTACCACGGCGCCCCACTTCGAGAGGATCTCCTCCTCCGTGAGCTTCTCTTTCCCGGCAAAGTTGCCTATTATGCTCTTTACCAGGTCCTCTAACGGCTTCTTTGCTTCATCCGTCACAAGAAAATCGCTCCACAAAAACTATATCTGCATCGGCAGGACAACGTACACGTATTCGCTGCCGATCCTTATGACGCCAGGTTTTTCCGCATCCGCGACTTCGAACGGGACCATCTCGTCGTTTATATTCTTCAGCGCATCTATCAAATAGTCCGGGTTGAACCCTATTGCCAGGTCCTTGCCTTTGTAATCCACCCCGATCTCCTCGCGCGCCTCTCCTATATAAGGAGCGTTCTTCGACAACACCATCTTGTCTTTTGCCAGCTCCACCTTCACCGCCAAAGAGTCCGGGTTGGTGAAGAGGGCCGCCCTTTTTGTCGCCGATAGAAACTTGGCTCTCGTGATCAAGACCTTCTCTTTTGTCTCCTTTGGTATAACCTGTTCGTAGTTCGGGAATTCCCCCTCGATGAGCCGCGACACGACCTTGGTGCTGCCCATATCGAACAAGACCTGGTTATTACCAAAACATATCCTTACCTCGCCCTCGTCGCCCAACAGCTTCACCAGCTCCGTTATCGTCTTCGCCGGTATTATTACTTTCTTTTCGTGGGTCTTCGGGGACTGGTTCTTCTCCTCCACCATAGCGAGCCGCCTCCCATCCGTGGCGACTATCCTTATATATGTGGGCTTTATTACAAAGAGCACCCCGTTCAGGACATATCTTGTCTCGTCGCGGCTTATGGCGAAGCTTGTCATCGACAGCATCTTTTTAAGCCTCGCGCGCTGCATCGAGATCGAATCTTTGTCTTTAAAGTCCGGCAGCTGCGGAAATTCGTCTTTCGGCAGGCCCATTATCTTAAAGACGCATCCTATACTCTCTATATATACAAGATTATTCTTCTTTACCGATATCGCAACCTCTCCATCCGGCAGCTCTTTGATTATATCGAAGAATTTTTTAGCGGGCACCGTAATAACCCCCTCCGACCCGGTCTTTACCGTTATCGTTGATACTATTCCTATATCAAGATCGGTGGCTGTCAACGATACGGTCTCTTTACCCGTCTCTATTAATATGTTCGAGAGTATCGGCAATGTTGTTTTTGGGTTGATGGCGTTCTGTACTTCCTGTATGCCTTTTATAAGGATCTCTTTTGTTGTATCAAATTTCATATTATCGATTCCCCTTCTTTTAGTATATTAATTAAAGCTAGAAGCAACCGTAGTAGTGCTGTTGATAGTGTGTATAAGTACCCAACGCGCTCACCACCAACGCATTACAAACCTTTAATTCAATGTATAACAAAAATAGTTATCCACAGCTTTTATGCTACGAGCCGCCGATATTGTCCGTGACCCTGCCGATAAGGTCGCTTAAACCCTTCTTTTCCTTAAGATCATTCTTTATCTTTTCATATGCGTGCATCACCGTAGTGTGGTCCCTTCCGCCGAAATACTCCCCTATCTCCGGCAGAGAATAGTCGGTGAGCTGCCTCGAAAGATACATCGCTATCTGTCTCGGGTACGCTATGGCGCGGCTGCGCTTCTTTATCTTCATGTCCGACAGCTTTATGTCGAAATATTCGCACACCTTCTTCTGGATCATCTCTATAGTGATCTTCTTCTCGCCCTCGCGTATCATATCCTTCAGTACTTCCTTCACCATATCGACGGAGATCTCCCTGCCGATCAGCTTCGCGTAGGCGACCACCCGTATGAGGGCTCCTTCGAGCTCGCGGATGTTGCTCTTGATCTTCTCGGCCAAGAAGTAGTATACGTCGTCTGGGAGAAGGATCGTCTCTTTCTCCGACTTCTTCTTAAGTATCGCCATGCGCGTCTCAAAGTCCGGCGGCTGAATATCGGTGACGAGCCCCCACTCGAATCTCGACACGAGCCTCTCTTCGAGAGACTGTATCTCCTTCGGCGGGCGGTCGCTCGAGACGACTATCTGTTTGTGGGCGTCATACAATGTATTGAACGTGTGAAAGAACTCTTCCTGAGTGGCCTCTTTGCCCGCGATGAATTGTATATCATCTATGAGCAGTATGTCAACATTTCGGTACTTCTCCCTGAACTTTATCATCGTCCTGTTCTGTATGGCGCCGATGAGTTGATTCGTGAACTCTTCGCTCGAAATATAGAGTATCTTTGCCTTCGGGAGCCTCTGTATTATTTTATGCCCGATGGAATGCATCAGGTGGGTCTTGCCCAGACCGACGCCGCCGTATATGAAGAGCGGGTTATAAGCTTTCGCCGGAGAGTCGCAGACGGCCGATGCGGCGGCATGCGCGAACCTGTTGCTCGGGCCGATGACGAAACTGTCGAAAGTGTATCTCGAGCTTAAGCCGATCTCTTTACCGGCGTCCTGTTTCTCGCGTCCGAAGGGCCAGAATGTCTTGCTTTGGGCCTTTTCTTTAGCCGCCGCGTCGTTGGGCTGTCTGGCGCCGACGTCGTCGGGAGATTCCTGCATGTAGAACTCGACCCTCATCTCTTTTCCGCAGCTCTTGGCGACGCTCGAATTCAGCACGGCCGTATAGCGGTCGAGAAGAATATCCTGAAATAATTTATTCGGGATAGCGAGAGTAAGGGTGCCTTCCGAGATGGAGTGGAAATTGACCGGACCAAACCATATATTAAAGGCCTGGTCGTTGTCGAGCTCTTTTTTGATCAATTCCCGGGCCCTTAGCCACACGGAAGGGTCATTTGAGGCCATTTTTTACTTTTCCAGAAGAATACATAGGTTATTCACAGGTTGTGCACAGCATCGTACCGCATACTTTTAATAGCAGGCAACATTATAATCAAAACCATTTGCAATTGCAAGCACTAATTAAAATGTTGACTAAGAAAGAGTCTGTGGTATAATCATCGGACAACATTACAGGAGAAGAAGATGAAATATACTTTAAAAGCGGGCTCCAATATCAAGAGAAAGAGAAAGCACGGGTTTAGGGCCAGGATGCAGACCCGTCATGGGCGCACAGTTTTAAGCAGAAGAAGACAGAAGGGCCGTCATAAGCTCACCGTATGATTCCCGCCCTTTTGGCACTGCGTCATATTTGGCGAGACTAAACGTAGCAGATGAACAAAACATGATAGGCAAAAATAATAGTAAATTTGCCAAAAGGGCGGGATGATCCCCGACGAGGGCTTTGCTAAAGAAGAGCGTCTTATAAAGACGAAGGACTTCAGGAAGGTTTATAAAGACGGGCGTTCTTACAAGGCCGGTTTCGTCATATTAAGATTATTGCCGAATGCCGCATCAATGAACCGCGTCGGTTTTTCCATAAGCGCCAGGAGCATAAAGAGGGCTTTCAGACGCAACCGCATAAAGCGGCTCTTCCGCGAAGCGTATAGAAGAAATAAGAAGATCTTAAAGAAGGGGTTTGATATCGTTTTTGTAGTGAGAAGAGACGCCAAGGTGGGCTTTTCTTATGCCGAGGCAGAGAAGCTCTTCTTAGGCTTAAGCAAACAAGCAGGCATAATAGCATGAGATATTTAGTTATTTGGTCGTTGAAATTTTATCGTAAGTACTTGTCAGCATTGAACATAAGATGCTGCAGGTTTTATCCTTCCTGCTCCGAATATGCTTTAGGGGCCGTAGAAAAGCACGGCGTATTATTCGGCGGGATCAAAAGCGCTTGGAGGCTGATCAGGTGTAACCCCTTTTCACGAGGCGGTTA
>JAPLMH010000051.1 GCA_026387135.1 Candidatus Omnitrophota bacterium
AAGGCTGCGCGCAGAGGCGCGGAGTATGTCTGCAGGTCAAGACCCAGACACCTAAGAAACCTAACTCGGCATTGAGAAAAGTTGCCAGGGTGAGGCTTACGAATTCTGTCGAAGTCACTTCCTATATACCGGGAGAAGGGCATAATCTTCAAGAGCATTCTATAGTCTTAGTCAGAGGCGGAAGAGTAAAGGATCTTCCGGGAGTCAGGTATCACATTGTGAGAGGCGTTCTTGATACGGCCGGTGTGGCTAACAGGAAGAAGTCGCGTTCAAAATACGGAGCCAAGAGGCCTAAAGAGACAAAGGCGCCTGCTGCCAAAGCGGCAAAAAGTTAAGGAAACCAGATGAGAAGACGAAGAGCTGAAAAGAGAGAGATAGTCCCCGATCCAAAATATAAGAACGTTACGGTAGCCAAGTTCATCAACATGGTTATGGAGCGAGGCAAGAAGGCCGTGGCGGAAAGAATAGTCTACAAGTGCTTTGATATACTGGCTCAGAAGACCGGAAAGGGAT
Source organism: Candidatus Omnitrophota bacterium (assembly GCA_026387135.1). Taxonomy (GTDB): domain Bacteria; phylum Omnitrophota; class Gorgyraeia; order 2-01-FULL-45-10; family 2-01-FULL-45-10; genus 2-01-FULL-45-10. Next base: position 514 of record JAPLMH010000051.1, read on the forward strand.
CCCTGGAAGTCTTCCTGAAGGCTCTCGACAATGCAAGGCCATTGCTGGAAGTTAAGCCCAGGCGTATAGGCGGGGCAACCTATCAGATACCGATAGAAGTCAGAAGCGAGCGCGGCATATCGATAGCTATGAGATGGGTGCGTAACTTCGCGAGAGTGAAGAAGGGCAAGCCCATGGAGATAAAGCTGTCTGACGAGATACTCGATGCGTATAAGGGCGAAGGAAGCAGTATGAAGAAGAGAGAAGATAGCCATAAGATGGCGGAGGCGAATAAGGCATTCGCCCATTACAGATGGTAGAGACAATGACTAAAGAGTTAACGAGAATAGAGAAACTGCGCAATATAGGTATCATCGCGCATATAGATGCCGGTAAGACGACCACTACCGAGAGGATCTTATATTGCACAGGCATAATCCATAAGATCGGCGAAGTGGATGACGGCACGACCTCTATGGACTTCATGATCCAGGAACAGGAGCGCGGCATAACTATAATGAGCGCCGCTACCACGTGTTTCTGGAAGGATAAGAATATAAATATAATAGATACTCCGGGGCATGTTGATTTCACCGTAGAAGTCGAGAGATCGCTTAAAGTATTGGACGGAGCGGTGGTTGTATTCTGCGCGGTCGGAGGAGTTCAGCCTCAATCCGAAACGGTATGGAGACAGGCGGATAAATATAAGGTTCCAAGGATAGCATTTATAAATAAGATGGATAGGACCGGAGCCAATTTCTTTTCGGTAGTAGAGCAGATACGTACAAGGCTCGGCGCGAAACCTTTGATCCTGCAGGTCCCCATAGGCGCGGAGGCTAATTTTGCCGGGGTGGTCGACCTGGTCACGATGAAGGCCCTTGTATATAAGGGAGAGGATGAAAACTCCACCTTCGATATTCAGGAGATACCGGCTGAACTGAAGCCATTGGCGAGCGAGTGGCGCCATAAGCTGATCGAGAACCTGGGCGAAGCGCATGAGATAGTAATGGAAAAATATATAAACGAGCAAGGCATATATCCGCACGAACTGACCGCTCACATAAGACATGCGACAGTCACCGGTAAGATAGTTCCGGTGTTCTGCGGCGCATCTGCCAAGAACAGAGGCATACAGCCTCTCCTGGATGCGGTGGTAGATTATCTGCCGTCACCGGTAGACATTCTACCGATAAAAGGTATAAACCCTGAGACAAAAGAAGAGATCGTACGTAATCCCTCAGACGAAGAGAAGTTCAGCGGACTCATATTTAAAATTAAAGCGGACCCGTTCGTAGGCAAACTGGCCTACCTAAGGGTATATTCGGGTGTCTTAAAGGCGGGAGAGTACGCGTATAATTCCAC
>JAPLMH010000155.1 GCA_026387135.1 Candidatus Omnitrophota bacterium
AGCGATCATGGCGGCTACGAGCTGAAGAAGAAGCTCGTCGGGTATCTTAAGGAAGCGAAATATGACGTGGACGACCTTGGGACGCACTCCAAAGAGTCCTGCGACTATCCGCTGATCGGGTTTGACGTAGCTAAGGCCATCGGGGACGGCCGGGCCGACAGCGGCGTGCTTATATGCAAGACGGGCGTAGGTATGGCGATAATAGCGAATAAAGTGCACGGGGTAAGGGCAGCGGCGTGTTATGACAAAGAGATGGCGAAGTCCGCAAGAGAGCATAATAACTGCAATGTCATAGTCTTTGCCGCCAGCTACTCCGACTTCGAGCAGGCTCGAGGCATGCTGAAAGTTTGGCTTGCCACCGAACCGCTGGGCGATCGCCATGAGAGACGGGTTAAGCAGATAAAGGAGATAGAATCAAAATTGAAGGGAAATAATAGATGAGCATTTTAAAGAAGCAGGACCGCCAGATATATAACGCTATCCTGAGCGAAACGAAGCGTGAGAACGATAATATAGAATTGATAGCCAGTGAGAATTTCGTGAGCGAGGCCGTCCTCGAGGCCCAGGGCTCCGTCCTTACCAATAAATACGCCGAAGGCTATCCCGACGCACGATGGTATAACGGTTGTGAGTTCGTGGACGACGTCGAAAGTCTGGCGATAGAGAGAGCAAAAAAACTATTCGGCGCAGAGCACGTGAATGTGCAGCCCCACTCGGGCACGCAGGCTAATATGGCGATCTACTTTTCAATGCTGAAGCCCGGAGATACCGTGATGGCGATGGATTTAGCCTGCGGCGGACATCTCTCGCACGGCCATCCGCATAATTTTTCAGGAAGATTCTATAAGATGGCCCCTTACGGTGTTAACCGCAAGACAGAAACGCTTGATTATGACGAGATCTCGGATCTCGCCAAAAAGAGCATGCCGAAGATGATACTCGTGGGAGCTTCAGCATATCCCAGGTCGATAGACTTCAAAAAATTCAGAGAGATAGCGGATTCCGTCGGCGCTTTTATATTTGTGGATATAGCCCACATAGCGGGACTCGTGGCGGCGGGACTACATCAGAACCCCATGGAGTACGCGGAATTTGTGACGACCACCACTCATAAGACATTAAGAGGCCCGAGGGGTGGCATGATAATGTGCAAGAAAGAGTTCGCCAAAAAAATAGACAGCCAGATATTCCCCGGGCTACAGGGCGGGCCATTGATGCATGTCATAGCCGCGAAAGCCGTATGCTTTAAAGAGGCGCTCGAGCCGGGATTCAAAAGATATCAATCGCAGATACTTAAAAATTCCAAAACGCTCTCATCTGAAATGGCAAAGCTAGGATACAGGATCGTAGCTGGCGGGACCGACACTCACCTATTCCTGGTAGATCTTACAAGCAAAAATATCACAGGAAAAGAGGCGGCCACCGTTTTGGACAAGACCGGCATAACGGTCAATAAGAACCTGATCCCATATGACAAGCAATCTCCTTCCCTCTTTATAAAGCGCTTATCAAGAGGATGGAAAAGTGATGAAGGACAATAGGCCTACATGGGATGAATATTTTCTTGGCATAGCCGACCTCGTATCCAGGCGCTCTACCTGTTTAAGGCGCAGGGTGGGAGCGGTACTCGTCAAAGACAAGAGGATGCTGGCGACCGGATATAACGGCGCTCCCTCGAGGATCGCTCATTGCAGCGAGGCCGGATGCATACGCGAGAAACTTAAAGTTCCCTCGGGCGAGAGGCATGAGCTCTGTAGGGGCCTTCACGCCGAACAGAACGCTTTTCTACAGGCCGCGCTCCACGGCACGAGCCTAAAAGACGCGATACTCTATTCCACAACGCAGCCCTGCATAATCTGCGCCAAGATGGTCATAAATGCCGGTATCAAAGAGATCGTGATAAAAGGCACCTATCCGGATAAGATGGCCCGCGAGATCCTGAAAGAAGCGAAGGTCAAAGTTCGCATAGTAAGATGAGGGTACTTATCGTAATAGTTATCTGCATGATGTTGGTGGGATGCGAAAGTATGGCTCTGAAAAAGGGCGGACTCTACGTGAACAAGGATACCTGCGTCGGCATGGATGATTTCGGCGTGGCGAAAGTAAATAATAAATTTTAATGAGATGCCCATACTGCGGCAATAAGAAAGATAGCGTCATAGACTCCCGTATGTCCCGCAATGCCTCGAACGTCCGCCGGAGACGCGAGTGCCTCAAGTGCAAGCGTCGCTTCACCACCTACGAATATGTCGAGCGCATCCCCCTCATGGTAAGAAAGAAGGACGGCAGGCGAGAGGCCTTCGACCGCGAGAAATTGATGAACGGCATCCTCGTAGCGTGTGAGAAGAGGCCGGTCAGCATGAAGCGCGCCGAGAAGCTGGTAGACGAAATAGAGAGACAGCTGGAGAAGAAGCACGAGAAGGAAGTTGCTTCGAAAGATATAGGTGAGCTCGTCATGAAGGGACTGCACTCCATAGATGAGATAGCTTACGTGAGGTTCGCTTCGGTCTACAGGCAGTTCAGGGACGTAGGACAATTCATGAAGGAACTGAAGACTTTCCTGAGATGAAAGAAGCCCTGTATTACGAAAAGTCCGGCTCCAAAAAAGTCCGTTGCCGTCTCTGTCCTTATGAATGTACGATACCTCCCGGTGGCAAAGGCGCCTGCGGCATACGGCAGAACGTGGACGGAATCCTCTACAGCCTGATATACGGCAAGACCACCGGCATTTCGCTTGACCCCATAGAAAAGAAACCCCTGTATCATTATCATCCCGGAGAAGAGATACTATCCCTAGGGACGCGCGGCTGTAATCTTCATTGTGATTTCTGCCAGAACTGGCATGTATCGCAAGTTGTGGACGCCCCCATGGAGAACATTACATCCGAAGAGGTGGTTAAAAAAGCAAAGGAACTGGGATCGTTCGGGATAGCCTACACATATAACGAAAAGAATGTGCTGGTTACTAACGGTTTTGTAAACAAGGCTCCGCTGGAAGAGATGCTTCCGTATATAGATGCCATGAATATAGATCTTAAAGCTTTCGACGAAGATTTTTATGTCAAGGTATGTAAGGGGAGATTGAAGCCGGTGCTGGATACTATAAAGATATCGGCCAAGGCGTGCCACATAGAACTGACCAATCTTATCATACCGACATTGAACGATTCGGAAGGATCCGTAAGGAAGATGGTTGATTGGATATACGATAATCTTGGGCCGGAAGTCCCGCTGCATCTATCCAGGTACTTTCCGTGCTACAAAATGAATTTGCCACCCACGCCGATAGAGACATTAAAAAGAGCCGAAAAAATAGCCAAAGAGAAGCTGAAGTACGTCTACATCGGTAACACATAAAATAGGGACAGCGCCCTATTTTTTCATACGCCAACTTGAACAAAAATAGGGCGCTGTCCCTAATTTTGGTAATGCTTCTCTGCCTCTTCCAGCTTTATCGCTAATTTCGCCTTATCTTCCAACCCTTTAAGCCACTTCTCCATGATCTGGTTCGATCTGGCCTCGCGGACCTTCTTCGAATACTCTTCCTTCTCCTTCGCGAACGTCTCTTCGTCCGCAGCCTTTCTACCGGCCACTTCGAATATTATATAGCCCTTGTTGATCTCCAGGGGCTTGGATAGTTCGAGATCTTTCAGACCGTATGACGCCTCCACTATCATGGGTGTATCGCCTACGGCTTCGACGGTATCTTTTCTTGAGAAGAAGTCCGTATCTTTGATATTGAGGCCCAGTTTCGAAGCCGCTGCTGCGAATGTCTCGCCTTTATTTACGGTCCTTTCAACAAGCTCTTTGTGGGTCTCGCTCAACTTATCTTTGAGCATCTTCCTCGCCTCAATCTCTTTAAGTAATTTTTCTATATCGGCCTTTGACTCTTCAAATGTCGCCGGCCGGTCCGGGATCGCGCCTTTCAGATTGGACTTCACCATAAGCTCATTCTTGTTCTTGTCGTAAAAATCTTTTGCGGCATTCTCGCCTATGCTGATCTTTTCGAGGTAATCTTTCGGCTCGAAGAGGATATATGAGATCTTGATCTTCCCGAACTCTTTTTTGTACTCATCCAGGATGTCAGCGTCCGACAATTTGATATCTTTGCTGAAAGAGACGGACAATCTCTGCAGGGCCAGGTTCTCCCTTACTATCTCCTCAAAAGCCCTGGGCTCGAGACCTATATTATTCTTTAGCATGTACGCGTAGAATCTATCGTCAAATACTCCGTTCCTTATGAAGAGAGGGTGGCTCCTCAGAGCCTCGACGACCTCTTTGTCGGATACCCTTATGCCGGCCTTCTTGACCTCCTCCATCATAAGTATCCTGTCCCACGCGAGTTTCGCCAGGATTGGTTTATTGGAGAGAAGCGCGTCGAGCACCTTGGGCTGGTTAAAGTAGTTCAATATTATCTGGCTCCTTACGCCCGAGAGGGCGTTGGAGAGTTCGTCGAACGAAACTTTTCTGTTGTGTACAAAACCGACGTATCCCGGGCCCTTATCTTTGGAGCGCGACGAACTGGCGCCGCCCCACAGCACAAAAGCGGGCACTATGATTATGACGAGCCCCCACAATATGATCTTCATCACTATCTTTTTTCTGAATAATTTAAGCATTTCATCTCCTATGGTTTTCGCTATGATTATATTTTATATCCCGCATTTACTCAAGCAATAAGTTTCGAAAGGAATTTTCAGCGGTTGACAAGGGCTTGGTTGGTGTGTTAAATTTAAACAGTAATGAAGATGTGATATGAATGGTAAAAACGGAGGTGTTCAGATGGATTGGGGAATGGAGAATCGCTTAAACCAGCTTATGCCCAAAGGTAAATGTTTTTTTATGCCCATAGATCACGGGTATTTTCAGGGCCCGACGACCGGACTTGAGAAGCCGGCGGATACCGTGGCTCCCTTAATGAAGTATGTAGATGCAATATTCTGCACGAGGGGAGTATTGCGTTCCGCGATCCCATCCGGTAACACCAAGCCTGTTATACTAAGGGTTTCCGGATGCACGAGCATGGCGGGAAAAGACCTTGCCAATGAAGAGCTGACGACCTCCATCGATGAGATAATCCGTCTCAACGCCCAGGCGGTTGGCGTATCGGTTTTTGTGGGCAGCGACTACGAGAAAGAGACTCTCTCAAACCTCTCGACTCTCGTCAACGAATGCGAGCCCTTCGGTATACCTGTGATGGCGGTTACAGCTGTGGGCAAAGAGATCGAAAAACGCACATCACGCTATCTTGCCTTAAGTTGCCGCATTGCCGCTGAGCTCGGCGCAAGGGTCGTCAAGACATACTGGTGCGAAAAGGATTTCGATAAGGTGGTTAACGGTTGTCCTGTGCCGGTGATCATTGCCGGCGGGCCGAAATGCGATACCGAACTCGAGGTGCTGAAGTTTGTGCATGACGGCATGCAGAATGGCGCCGTGGGGATCAATCTGGGGCGCAACGTCTGGCAAAGCCCGCATCCTGTAGCAATGGCAAGAGCCCTCAGGGCGGTCATACACGAAAACGCGTCGGTGAAAAAAGCAAAAGAGCTCTTCGATGAGGAAAAGGGGAATGCTCGCCGCTAAATACTACAGCAACACCGATATCCGCCTGGAGGACATCCCCAAACCAAAAATAATGGACGGCGAGATACTCGTTAAGGTGGCCGCCAGCGGGATCTGCGGCACGGACGTCATGGAGTGGTACCGCATCAAAAAAGCGCCGCGCGTTCTTGGCCACGAGATCGCCGGCACCATCGTCGAGTCGAGATCGAAGAAATATACCGCGGGCGAGAGGGTCTTCGTAAGCCATCACGTCGCCTGTAATACGTGCAAATATTGCCTGGCGGGGGATCATACCGCCTGTGAAACGCTGCACGCGGGCAACTACGATCCCGGCGGCTACAGCGAATTTATAAGAGTGCCGGAAATAAATGTCGACAGGGGCGTATACCTCCTGCCGGAGCATCTCTCTTTTGCCGAAGCGACAATGATCGAGCCTCTGGCATGCGCGCTCAGGGGCCAGAGAGTTATAGGTGTCAAAAAGGGCGCTATCGTCATGGTGCTCGGCTGCGGAGTATCGGGTTTATTGAATATACTGGTAGCCCGGCTGAAGGGCGCGAAAGTGATCGCGACGGACATAGATGCGTACCGGCTCGGCAAGGCCAAGGACTGTGGCGCCGACGAGGTTTTGCGCGCCGAAAAGGCAGGAGATGTAAAGGCCGATAAAATCATTGTCTGCACCGCGGCGCTGCCGGCGATAGACCAGGCCTTTCGGTCTGTTGGCCGTAAGGGAACGATCCTGCTATTCGCGATCCCCGATAAAAACATAGAGATCCCTACGCTGGAGATGTGGAGAAACGAAATAACGCTCACTTCTTCTTACGGCGCGGCCGGCAACGACCTGGCCGAGGCCCTGGAGCTTATCTCAAGCGGCAGATTGGATATGAAACCATTGATAACTCACAGGCTCCCGCTACTGAAGATACAGGAAGGCTTCAGGCTTGTCAGCGAGGCGAAAGAGTCGCTCAAGGTTATCCTGGAGCCCTGAGCCTGTCGAACCATTGACTTTACGTATTATAGTATGATAATATAATCACGGATAACAAAGGAAAATAATATGGCAGATACTATGAAAAAAATAAAATTAGGGCTTCCCAAGGGCAGCCTCCAGGAAGCTACGGTCAGGATGTTCAAAAAGGCCGGATTCGCTATAGGCATAAGCGAGAGGTCTTATTTTCCGTCGGTGGACGATGACGAGATAGAGGCTATACTCTTCAGGGCCCAGGAGATGTCCAGGTATGTTGAAGACGGCATCCTCGATGTCGGCATCACAGGTAACGACTGGATATTAGAGAACTCTTCGAACGTTGTAAGGGTGGCGGAACTTATATACGCGAAGCAGAGCATGAGGCCCGTCAGATGGGTCCTCGCGGTGCCTGAAGGGTCAAAGGTCAAGAGCGTAAAGGACCTGCGCGGCAAGAGGATAGCCACCGAGCTTGTAAACGTGACAAAGAATTATCTTAAGAAGAACAAGGTCAAAGCAGACGTGGAGTTCAGCTGGGGCGCCACGGAGGTCAAGGCCATTATAGGTATAGACGCGATAGTGGAGGTTACCGAGACCGGTTCTTCGCTCAGGGCGAACAAGCTCAGAGAAGTGGCGACCGTCTGTGAATCTACAACACAGCTCATAGCAAATAGAAAGAGCTGGATGAACCCGTGGAAGAGGGCGAAGATAGAGAACATGGCCATGCTTTTAAAGGGGGCCATTATGGCAGAGGAGAAAGTGGGCCTGAAGATGAACGTCGCCAAGAAGGACCTGAAAGCCGTACTTGCGCTCCTCCCGGCGATGAAGATGCCTACCGTGTCGACGCTTTCGGATCCGAACTGGTGCGACGTGGATACGATCATCGATGAAAAGATAGCTAAAAGAATAATCCCGGAACTTAAGAGAGCGGGCGCTCAAGGCATCATAGAGTACCCTTTGAATAAAGTCATCTATTAGATACTAGGAGGTGATCTGACATGCCGTGCGGAAGGAAGAGAAAAAGAGCGAAGATGGCGAAGCACAAGAGAAAAAAGAGGATGAGAAGAGATCGCCATAAGAAGAAATAGCAGCACAATAGCAGTTATCATAATTGCCGCATCATGTTTTTTAAGCAGTTCCGAAGCGGCACGCGATGTATCGTCAAAAGGAAGAGTGTCGTCCGGGGACTTCAGATACGAGAAGAAGAGAAGTTCTCCGGACGCACCATCCAAAGCGCTTGCCCATTACACGATGGGCATTATTTATGATAACGAGGGCAGGTCAGGCGAAGCCATGCGGGAATATAAGGCGGCGCTGGCCCTTGAGCCGAAGGTGAGCTACCTTCACTCCAGGCTCGGAGTGGACTTTTTTTTAGCTAAGGATATAGATAAGGCGGTCGAAGAGTTCAATATCGCCAATCCCTCGATCCCAACGACACAAAGCCGAGATTTTTGCTTGCGCTCGCGTACACGGCGCTGAATTCTCTCGACCTCGCTCAAAAAGAGTACGAAGATGTGGTCCGGATCAATCCGAACGACATAACGGCATTAGGTTCTTTAGCGGATCTCCTGGTCGTGCAGGAGAAGATGACGGATGCCGTCGGGATATACGAGAAGCTGATAGAGAAAGAGAAGGGCTCGAGCTTATTATATTTCAACCTCGGCGTCATCTACTCGAGGCTCGGCAAACTGGACCAGGCCATCGCCACGCTGAAAAAAGCGACAGAGCTGGATCCGGGATATCTCGAGGCATATATAGGCCTCGGAGTGCTCTTGGAGACGAAGAAGGATATCCACGGGGCCATCTCTAATTTTGAAAAAGCGGTAAGTATAGACCCTCTCAATATAAAGGTATATTATTCTTTGGGCAACCTGTACTACCGCGCCAAAAGATACGATGACGCGGCGCGTCAATACGAACTTTTAATAAAACTGGACCCCAAGGACCTCGAAGCTTATATGCAATGGTCCGGGGCGTATATAAAAGATAAGAAGCACAAAGAAGCAATAGCGGTTTTGGATAGGGCTCTTTCAGAAGGTATCAAAGATACGTCCCTGTATCTCGCGCTCGGGTACGCTTACAGCGAGGATCTTCGCGAAGCGGATGCTCTGAAATATTACAGGATGGCTCTTGATATGAGCCCTGACAGCGCATTAGTTCGCTTTCATATGGGCGCATATTATGATAAGATAAGAGAACGCCCTCTTGCGGAGAGCGAGCTTCGCGCAGCGATAAGGCTCGATCCGAAATTTTCGGACGCGTATAATTATCTCGGATACATGTACGCCGAAGAGGGGTCGAACCTGGACGAAGCGGTCACGCTCGTAAAGAAGGCAATTGAGCTGGAGCCGGATAACGGCGCGTACATAGATTCGCTCGGCTGGGCGTATTTTCAAGGCGGTAAGTTTAGCGAAGCGTTTATAGAATTGGAGAAGGCGGTAAAGCTCGAGCCGGATGACGCTACTATAAAAGAGCATTTGAAACGCGCGAAAGAGAAGCTAAAGAAGAAGAGTAAATAGACTAATGGCCCAGATACTTGATATAAAAGAGCTGAAGAAGAAAGCGGTCGGAATCCGTAAGGATGTCCTGAAGATGCTCACTATGGCCGGGTCCGGACACACCGGCGGAAGCCTGTCGATAGTCGAAATATTGATTGTGCTTTACTACCGCGAAATGCGAAATGACCCGAAGGCCCCGAAATGGCCCGGACGGGACAGGTTCCTGCTTTCCAAAGGGCACGCGTGTCCGGCGCTGTATGCCGTACTGGCAGAAAAAGGATATTTTAATAAAGAGGATCTCTGGGGTTTGAGAAAACTTGGAAGCAAACTACAGGGCCATCCCCAGATAGGGCTTGCCGGAATAGAGATATCGAGCGGTTCTCTCGGACAGGGGCTCTCCATAGCCAACGGCATGGCTCTTGCAGCGCGTCTTGATAAATCGGATACAAGGATATATTGCCTTATGGGCGACGGAGAGACGAACGAGGGCCAGGTGTGGGAGGCCGCCATGACAGCGTCCCATTATAAACTGGACAGTCTATGCGCAATAATAGATTACAATAAGCTTCAGATAGACGGATTCTGCTGTGAAGTCAAAGATATGGGCGCATATCTCGATAAGTGGAAGGACTTCGGCTGGAACGTCATAGAGACGGACGGCCATGACATAGAGAAGCTTATAAATGCATTCGATAAGGCCAAGACCGTTAAAGGAATACCGACGGTGATAGTCGCCCATACCATAAAGGGCAAGGGCGTCTCATTCGTAGAGAATAAAGTAGAGTGGCATGGCATAGCGCCCAAAAAAGAAGAGTACGAAAAGGCCGTGAAGGAACTGGACGAAGAGCTGAAAAAAATATAGGGAGATGACGATGATACCGCGAAAATGGAAGATGTATGTAAAGATGTATTGGGTGAAGCTGGCGATCATAGCAGCTGTGTTGCTGGTAGTGGTGCTGGCTGTAGTTGGACTCAATTCATTGGAGTCGTATTACAGGAATATCACTCTCGCTACGATGCCCGTGAATCTCCTGATGGTCGCGTTGAACGCTGTGATATTTGTCTTCATGTATATGTCGTTCATGAAGGGTGGATTCTCAAAGCTGAGCAATAAGCTCAGGATCCACGGCGACATGGTCAATGTCAAGTGGTCCGATGTTATAGGCATGGAGAATATCAAAGAAGAGGCGATGGAAGTTGTTCAATTGATAAAAGACAGAGTGCGCGTTAAGAAGATAGGCGGTAAGATACTGCGCGGAATATTGATGTTCGGGCCTCCGGGCTGCGGTAAGACATACCTGGCAAAGGCCATAGCTACCGAGGCCGGGATGCCTTTTGTTTCGATGTCGGGCAGCGAATTCGTGGAGATATTTGTAGGAGTCGGGGCGGCTCGCGTAAGAGGGCTATTTAAAAAAGCTAGAGAGCTCGCGTACGGCCACGGCGGATGCATAATATTCATAGATGAGCTCGACGCCATCGCCCGCAAGAGAGTATTCTCTGCATTCGGTGGCACCGAAGAGACGAACTCCACGCAGAACCAGCTCCTGGCGGAGATGGATGGGCTTCAGGAATTAAAAGATAAGCGTGGCGAGCCTTCTCCGGAACAGAACATCATAGTTATCGGGGCGACGAACGCGCCTGAGGACACTATAGATAGAGCGTTGCGCCGTCCGGGCCGTTTTGACAGGATCGTCTACATAGAGAAACCCGGCCTCGAAGACAGGGAGAAACTCTTTGCCTACTATCTCAATAAGGTCGAATCCGATAAGACGCTCGACATAGGACGCCTCGCGAGACAGGCGGTAGGCAGATCGCCCGCCGACATAGAGAATATAATAAAAGAAGCCGCTTTAGTAGCTACAAAGAACGGCCGCGACAAGGTTACGCTCGAAGATATAAGCGAGGCGATGGAGAGGATAGATATCGGATTGAAGAGAAGGATCACGATGACGCCGCATGACAGAGAGGTGACCGCCTGTCATGAGGCCGGACACGCCGTGGTGCTCTATATATTACATCCGACCGATGACGTCTTTAAGATATCGATTATACCGAGAAAAGACACTTATGGCGTAGTCTGGCATCAGCCCAAAGAGGAACTTTATCATGAGACCAAAGATAAGATACTGGCCGATATAATGGCGTCTTTGGCCGGTTATGCGGCAGAGAAGATGCGGTTTAATATGACGTCCAGCGGGTGCTCGGTGGATTTTCAACAAGCGATGTGGAAAGCGCACTTTATGGTATGGAAGGTTGGAATGAGCGATGCCGGACTACTGGGCGATTATACGGTCATTCCGGAATCTCAGCTCTCTGAAGAAGTAAAAGAAAAATTGAATCAGGAGACGCAGAAGATAATCCAGAGATGCCTGAAATCGGTCGAGGAGCTTTTACTGAAGGAGAAGCCGATCCTTGAGAGGCTCATAAAAGAGCTTTTGGCCAAGGAGGAGCTGGAGTACGATGAAGTGGAAGCGATCTTCAACGAATTCGGCAAGACGCACATAAAGAGCGCATGGTAGTGATGTCACCACGTCACAAGTCACAAGTCAGAATGCTTATTTTGCCTGTGTCTTGTGTCTTGTGTCTTGTGTCTTTGATCGGATGCACCGCGACTTATCCGCAGGACAGGATCAAGGAATCGATAATAAAGATCTGTAAAGAGGAGTATAAGTCTGACGTTTTAGTCGAGACGTCAGGCAGGACGATGGTGATATATCTCCCCCTTTCGGATCTCATGGATTACTCATTCGCTCTTTCCAAGACGGCGAGCGATAAGATCAACGACGTCATATTCTCGGCCGCCAGGGTCGCTCTGTCGACGGACGCCAAGATAGATTTCTACTGTGTCATAGCGCACGACGTCAAGATGCCGGAGCTCCAGATAATCATCATAAAGAGCGTCGAGGACGTGAGGAGGCTCTTTGCAAACGATATCTCGAGAGGCGAGTATATGAAGCGCATGCTGATAGACCTGCGTTGGAGCCCGCAGGCCAAGAAGGAGCAGGTGGTAAAAGAGATCTTCAGCAAGATGAACCTCGATCCAAAATGGCAGGACCAGGTGATGGCGGACTTTTTCAGGAGCGAGCCGACATCGCTCGGGGATATAGGATACTGGGGCAACAAGTTTTACATAAAGGACATAACGCTTGCCGAATTCCTCGCGGAGCAGATAGCGAACAGGGTCAAGCTGGAGTTCAGGGAAGATAAAGATCTGAAAGAGAACTTTTTACTCAAGGCCGTTAAAGGTGTCTATATCTCCAGGAACGGCAAGCATCTTTTCAGATTTGAAGTGTACGCCGAACGCAGCGCGTCCGGCACCACCAGCGCCATAGAGGACTCGGATAAGATATTCGGGATGGTCCTTTCGATAGCGGCCCATGTGACACACGGATATCATTTTAACGATTACGACGGCGTGGAAGTCTTTGACCAGAAAGAAGGAAGGTCCATAGAGGTAAATTCGCAAGAACTGGAAGCGTTCAGGACTAAAAAATTAAGACTAAACGAAATAGGTATATAAGATGAGCGAGACTAAATACAAGATGATCCCGACGAGAGATGGTTTCGGGCATGGCCTGGTGGAGCTGGGCAAGGTCAATAAGGACGTGGTGGTGCTCTCCGCCGACCTCACCGAATCTACCAGGGCCAACTGGTTCAAGAAAGAGTTCCCGGACCGTTTCTTTGGGTTAGGCGTGGCCGAACAGGATATGATAGGCGTGGCCGCCGGATTTGCTCTTATGGGCAAGACCCCTTTTGCCTGTACGTTCGGCGTATTTGCGTCGGGCCGGGCCTGGGACCAGATAAGAGTATCGGTAGCATATATGAATCTAAATGTGAAGATCGTGGGCACGCACGGCGGGATATCCGTGGGCCCGGATGGTGCCACCCATCAGGCGCTCGAAGAGATATCGTTGATGAGGATACTGCCCAACATGACAATGATAGTTCCTTGCGATGCGCTCGAAGCGAAGAAGGCGACTATTAGTGCGGCCAATCACAAGGGGCCCGTATATATAAGGCTCGGCAGATCCGGAGCTCCGGTCATAACCAAAGAAGAAGACGTCTTTAAGATCGGCAAAGCCTCGCTTTTGAAAGACGGCAAAGACGTGACTATATTCGCGTGCGGTACTATGGTCTATGAGTCGCTGATGGCCTGCGAAACCTTAAGCAAGGAAGGCATAAATGCGCGCCTTATTAATATGCATACGCCAAAGCCTATAGATAAAGATTGTATAATAAAAGCGGCCAAAGAGACGGGCGCAGTAGTTACAGCCGAAGAGCATACGATAGCCGGCGGCCTCGGCAGCGCCATTTCGGAAGTCCTGGCCGAGAACTGTCCCGTGCCCATTAAATTTGTAGGCGTGAGAGATAAGTTCGGCCAATCCGGAGAGCCGGAAGAGTTATTCGAATACTTTGGCCTCAAGGCGAAGAACATCGTTCAGGCCGCCAAAGACGCGATCGCAATGAAGCGGTAGATACTCTTTATGGATAGCATCACTGTTAAAGCTCCTGCGAAAGTAAATTTATTCCTCAAGGTCCTCGGCAAAAGGAAAGACTCCTATCACAATATCCATACCGTATTTGAGCGGATATCGCTTGCCGATACGATCAAAATATCGAAGATCCCCAAAGGCATAGTCGTCAGGTCCGACAAGCCGATCACGCTTGATGCGAAGGATAATCTTTGTTTTAAGGCGGCCGAAGCGGTTTTGAAGCGCGGCAAGATACGATCCGGAGTGAAGATCGAGATAAAGAAGCGCATTCCTGTCGCATCAGGGCTTGGCGGAGGCAGTTCGGACGCCGCTGCGACCATTATAGGCGTAAATAGACTATTCGGGCTTAAGTTAGAGAACAAAGCCCTGTCTAATATAGGAAGAAGACTAGGCGCTGATGTGCCCTTCTTCCTGCTCGATACGCCGTTTGCCATAGGCAGGGGCAGGGGCGACGTGCTGGAGGCCATAAGATCCGGGAATAAACTATGGCACCTCATAGTAAAGGCCGGCAACAAGACCTCTACAAAGGATATTTACCGCGCCTTTGACAGAGCGTCTAAGCACTTGACACCTCGAATGGAGAGTGATAAAATACGAATCCCTTCGAAGTTACGGATGGACTATGCTCTGGCAGAGTCTATACTCCACAACGACCTCGAAAGAGCGGTTTCTTTGAAAAAAGGCGTTATAAGCAGGATATCGAAGAGCTTGGCACAACTATTGTGTAAGAGGATGATCATTTCCGGCAGCGGACCAAGCTTATTTTGCTTGTATAGGACCAGAAGGGAGGCGATCAGGGCAAGAGACGTTGTTTTAAGAAGTGTTAGCGCTCCATCAAGGACGGGCTGGCAGATATTTGTAGCTTAAAAAGGAGTTCACAAGGCATGGAAATCAACGAAGTCAGAGTTTTCTTGAAGGAAGGACAGGACAGGAAATTAAAAGCGTACGCTACCCTTACGTTCGATAAGGCATTCGTTGTGCGTAACGTTAAAGTTATTGAAGGCACCAAGGGGCTCTTCGTGGCGATGCCGTCGAGAAGATTGAAAGAGTCCTGCCCCAAATGTAATTTCAAAAACGCCGTCAGATCTAAATATTGCAATCAATGCGGTACTCAGCTCCCCCAATACGTTGAACCTAAACCGGTGGCGCAATCCGATAGTCCGCAGAGGCAGTCCGAGCACAGGGACATAGCCCATCCGATAACAACCGATTTCAGAGAATATATCCAGAAGAAGGTCCTTGCGGCATACGAAGAAGAGAAGAAGTCACCGTCGGCTCCGGCAGCGGCCGTGCCAAAGGCCTCCAGCAGTTCTGGAAGCGGCCATTACGAGGATGACGACATAGAGCTGTAAAGATCACAAACGCTGCCCGGTAGTGTAATGGTAGCACACGAGAATTTGGGTCTCGGCGTTAAGGTTCGAATCCTTACCGGGCAACCATAAACGAAGCATAATATTATGAAAAAGACGATCGCGATAATACTTGCCGCAGGGCGGGGTACGAGGATGAAGTCCGATACGCCGAAGGTCCTGCACGCCATCCTCGGGAAGCCGATGATATCTTATGTGACGGGCGCGGTATCGCGCGCCTCCGTGAAAGATATAGTGGTCGTAGCCGGCTTCGGAAGCGATAAAGTAAAGGACCTCTTTAAGGGCACAAAGATCAAGACCGTGGTGCAGAAGAAGCTCTTGGGCTCAGCCGATGCCGTAGGCGCGGCCAGGAAAAATATCCGATCCAAGTGCGACGTTCTGGTGGTCTACGGCGATACGCCGTTGATAACGGAAGAGACTCTAAAGAAGCTCATTGAAAAACATAGGACTTCAACCGCAAGCCTTACACTCCTTACGGCGATATTAAAGGACCCATCCGGATACGGAAGGATAATAAGAGATACCAAGGGATCGATAATCAAGATAGCCGAGGAGAGCGAGGTCCGTGAATATAAGAAAGAGATCAGGGAGATAAATGTCGGCACGTGCGTATTCACCTCCGACGATCTGCTTGATGCCCTTAAGAATATAGGGTGCGATAACAGTAAAAGAGAGTACTATCTTACCGATGCGGTCAAGATACTATCCGCGCGGGGAAAGAGAGTGGAATCTATCGCCGTGGAAAATCTAGACGATATGACAGGCATTAACTCCAGGATCGAACTGGCCGCCGCCACAAGCGTGATGAAGAAGCGGATCATGGAAGAGTTGATGGCTTCAGGGGTGACTATACAGGATCCCGCGACGACTACCATATATCCAGATGTCACAATAGGCAAAGATACCGTTATATATCCGAACACGATAATAGAGTCCGATGTCAGGATAGGCGAGAATTGTCATATAGGCCCGTTCGCGCGTCTTCGCGTCGGAACCAGACTTGGCGACAGGACTGAAGTGGGTAATTTTGTGGAGCTCGTCAGGACCCAGGTAGCGGGATCTACCAAGATAAAACATCATACATATCTGGGCGATGCGAAGGTCGGCAAGAACGTCAATATCGGAGCCGGAGTAATAACGGCCAACTATGACGGCAAGAATAAGAACAGGACTTTTATAGGGGACGGCTCTTTCATAGGAGTGGGAGCCATACTTATTGCCCCGGTCAAGATAGGAAAGAAGGCCCTTGTGGGAGCGGGCTCTGTGATATTAAAAGGACAGAATGTTAAAGATGGCACGACCGTAGTGGGAGTGCCCGCGAAAATTTTGAAGAGAAGATCAGGCGACTAATGAAGGGAGCTATGCGATGAAGAACCACCTATTGATCTTTACCGGGAATTCAAATAGACTTTTGGCCGTAGATATATGCAAACACCTGAAGGTAAAGCTGGGCGGCGCGTCGATAGACCGTTTTTCCGACGGAGAGATACGCGTAAAGATAAACGAAAATGTGCGCGGACACGACGTATTTGTCGTACAGTCCACATCGGATCCCGCGAACGAGAACATCATGGAGCTCCTGATAATGATAGACGCCCTTAAGCGTTCGTCGGCCCGGCGCATAACGGCGGTCCTGCCGTATTTCGGATAAGCGCGCCAGGACAGAAATGATCAGCCGAGAGTTCCGATAACCGCCAAATTGGTAGCGAACTTGTTGACGGTAGCCGGCGCCGACAGGGTCCTCACTGTGGACCTGCATGCCGGGCAGATACAGGGATTTTTTGATATACCGCTCGATCACCTCTTTGCCGTAAAGATATTTGCCGACTACAGGAAGAGGATGAACCTGAAGGAAGACTTCGTGGTCGTAAGCCCCGACGTCGGAGGCATAAAGACGGCCAGGGCCTACGCAAAAAGATTTAAATGCGGACTTGCCATAGTGGATAAGAGACGTATAAATGACAAGACCGCTGAAGTGATGCATATAATGGGTGACGTGAAGGGGAAAGTCGCCGTTATAGTGGATGATATGGTAGCCACCGCCGGGTCATTGGTCGAAGCGGTAGACGCCATAAAGAAGGCGGGCGCCCTCGAAGTGTATGCCGCGATCACCCATGCCGTACTGTGCGGGCCCGCGATCGAGAGGATCTCGAAGTCGCGTTTAAAAGAGCTTGTGGTTACCGATACGATTCCTATCGGTAAGGACAAGATGATAGGTAAGATAAAAGTTCTCTCTGTGGCGTCGCTATTGGCGGAGGCCATAAAGAGGATACACTGTGAGGAATCTCTCAGCGTGTTGTTTAAATGAGGCCATAACTTACGGAATGGAATGACGTAAGTTATAAGGCCGAATTTATCCCGAAAGATACATCTTAAGGTTGTATTCATGACAAATTTAGATTATCTTTCGGGGAAAGTAAAACAGTAAATCGAAGGAGTGTATTTGTATGGAAAAAGTTATACTGAAAGTTGAGACAAGAGAAGGAAGCGGCAAGAGGAGCGCCAAAGATCTTAGAAATAAGAAGCTTATTCCTGCCGTCGTATACAAAGGCGGCAAAGATGCGCTTAAACTACAGCTTGCGGCATCGGATCTGGCCGAGGTTCTGCATACTAAGGCCGGTGAGAACGTTATCGTTACGCTGAAGATAGCCGGCGGCGATTCAAAGGCTAAAGACAAAACGGTGGTAATAAAGGAGATACAGCGCGAACCGATACAGAGCCGGATATTACATGTTGATTTTAACGAAATATCGCTCACTGAAGCCTTGAAGGTGAATGTCCCTCTTACGACTCACGGAGAGCCCGAGGGCAAGAAGGAAGGCGGCACACTTGAACACGTTATGTGGGAATTACAGGTCGAGTGTCTTCCTGCCGATATCCCGGAAAAGATCGAAGTCGACGTATCGAAACTGAAGATAGGAGAAGCTATATACGTTAAGAACATAACGGCTCCGGAGGGCGTCAAAGTGCTGACGGACCCCGAATTGATAGCCATGATAGTGAAGCCTCCTAAGGTTGAAGTTCCGAAAGAGGAAGTCATAGCCGAAGGCGCGACCGAGCCGGAACTTATCAGGAAGAAGAAGGAAGTAGAAGAGGGTGCCGAGGAGACCAAGAAGGAAGAGGCTCCTAAAGCTCCTGAGAAGAAAGAGGAGAAGAAGTAGCTGCATGAAGGTAATGGTCGGCCTGGGTAACCCGGGCTTGGAATATAAGAACACAAAGCATAATATCGGTTTTACCGTACTGCAGGATCTTGCGAAAGAGAATAAGATAAAGATAAGGCAGATGCGCTACTCTGCTCTTACCGGCAGGGGTAAGGTCGCCGGCGTTGAAGTGGTCTTAGCGCTGCCCCAGACCTATATGAACCGTTCCGGCGACACAGTAGGCGATCTTCTCCGCGAAGAGGTAGGCCCTTCCGATGACCTTATCGTCATCTGCGACGACATAAATATGAAGCTCGGCAGGGTGCGTATGAAGAAGAAAGGCTCGGCCGGCGGCCACAAAGGCCTGGAGTCCATAATATCCGTGCTGGGCAGGGATGATTTCGCCCGTTTAAGGGTCGGCATAGCTACAGACGTCCATAAAGGGGATATCACGCGCTATGTCCTGACCCCTTTCAAGCGCAAAGAGCGTAAGAACGCCTCCCATGCCGTATCATTGGCTCAGGAAGCGCTTGAGTGCTGGATAACGCATGGCATGGACACAGCCATGAATAGATTCAATATAAAGAAGGCCGCTACATCGTAGAGAAAGAGCTTGAGTTGTAATATAATGTGTGGTAATATCATCTAACAATCAAGGGGAGAAGATGGAAAATTACGAAGGAATATTCATTGTAAAGCCTGAAGTCAAGGATGAAGACGTGAAGAATGTCTTCAAGGTCATTTCAGACAGCGTTACGAAACATGGCGGAACGATCAAAAAAGAGGAACCGTGGGGGAAGCGGGCTCTCGCATATCCCGTGAAGAAGGCCAAAGAAGGCCACTACTTTAAGCTCGATTTTGTGGCGCCTACCAGCGCCATATCGAAACTCGAAGAGTTGTGCAGATTGAACGACGATATACTCCGCACTATGATAACGAGGAGATAGGAGACTTTTTCCATGGCAGCCAACCTCAATAAAGTACTTTTGATAGGGAATCTTACCAGGGATCCGGAACTTAGATATGTTCCCAGCGGCACGGCCGTTGCCACGTTCACTATAGCCGTAAACAGGGTCTACACAAGCCAGGCCGGGGAGAAGAAGGAAGAGGTCTCCTTCATAAAGATAGTCGTATGGGGGCGCCGCGCCGAAGTATGCGGTGAGTACCTCTCAAAGGGCAGCCCGGTATTCATCGAGGGCCGTCTTCAATCAAGAAGCTGGGAAGGCCAGGACGGGCAGAAACGTTCTACGACGGAAGTCATAGCGGATAATGTTCAGTTCTTAAGAGGGTCCGGAGCCGCCGGCAAGGGCGGCGAGCCATCGCCGAATAAAGGCGACGCCGCAGTGCCTCAGGACGTAGCTACCATAAACCTTAATGAAGAGATAAGCCCAATACCGGGCAATGAAGAGAGCAACAAAGGTTCAAACAAGACGGGTGATTCAGACGAACCGCCGTTTTAAGTAGATTCAATCCCAAAGGAGAGATAATGTCAAGATTCGAAATGAAGAGAAAGCCGAGAAAAGACGGCGATAAGAAGAAGAAGGTATACAAGAAGAAACCGTGCAGATTCTGCATGGATAAGATAGAGGCTATAGATTATCTGGACTATCAAAAATTCCAGAAGCTCCTGACCGAGCGCGGCAAGATAATGCCGTCGAGAATAACAGGCACCTGCGCTAAACACCAGCGGCAGCTTGCGGTCGCGATCAAAAAAGCTCGCGTGCTGGCGCTTCTGCCTTTCGTGGCGGATTAAAATATGAATCCCGCATCTTCTTATAGGTGCGGGAAATTATAAGGAGAAGGTGCGGGATGAAGGTAATACTCACTCAGACCATAGACAGATTAGGCAAGATCGGCGATATCGTAAATGTTAAGGACGGATATGCCAGGAACTATCTATTCCCGAAGAACGCCGCAAAGGAAGCCACTCCGGGCAATATGAAAACGCTCGATTCGCTGAAGAAGAAACAGGCTCTCGAGGACGCGAAGAGACTGGATGAGGCGAAGGCGCTTGCCGGAAAGATAGCGGCGCTATCGATAACGATAAGCGCCAAGTCGGCGGATGAAGAGAAGCTCTTCGGCACCGTGACGACCGAGATGATATCGGCCGCTCTGGCTAACGAAAAGCTCACCATAGATAAAAAAGATATTGTACTGGATGAGCCGATAAAGAAGCTCGGCGTTTATCAGGTAGGGGTGAAGGTTCATCCGGAAGTTAAGGCTTCGTTAAGGGTTTGGATCGTTAAAGAAGAGTAATAAAAGAGAACTATGCCTCCACAGGAGACAGTCGAGAAGTTACCTCCTCAAAGCCTTGAAGCTGAGATGGCCGTTTTGGGGTCAATGCTGTTAGACCGCGAAGCTACGGGCCTGGCCATCGAGACGCTGAACCAATCCTATTTCTACAAAGACGCCCACAAAAAGATATATTCAGCCATCGTAAAATTATTTGACGAGAACAGGGCCGTGGACCTCATCACGGTGGTGGAGGAGCTGAAGAAGAGTAGCGCCCTTGACGACTCGGGCGGGCCTTCCTATATAACGAGCATTGCCTCAAGCGTTCCCACCGCGGCCAATATAGTCCACTATCTGAAGATAGTGAAAGAGAAGTATATCTTAAGGAATCTCATCAACGCGTCCACCAACATAGCCGCGGAGTGCTACAATCCTTCCCACGACGCCGATACTTTGATCGATAAGGCCGAACAGATAATATTCGATATAGCTCAAAAGAAGGTAGAGTCAAGGTCTGTCCCCTTGAGAGATATCATAAGAAGCTCGATAGAGACGATCGATAATCTTTATCAGAGGAAAGAGAATATAACGGGTCTTGCGACGGGTTTCAGGGACCTGGATATGAAGACGGCGGGCTTGCAGCCCTCCGATCTTATAGTCATAGCCGGACGCCCGTCCATGGGCAAGAGCGCTCTCGCGGGATGCATAGCGGAGCACGTCGGGGTCGTGGAGAAGAAGCCGGTAGCTTTCTTCTCGCTAGAAATGTCCAAAGAGCAGCTTGTCCAGAGGATGCTCTGTTCCCACGCGAGGGTTGACGCGCATAAAGTGAGGACAGGTTTTCTCTCGCAGGCCGATTGGCCGCGCCTCGTTACTGCCGCAGGCAAGCTTTCCGAAGCGCCGATATTCATAGACGATACCCCCGGAGTGACTGTCCTCGAGATACGCGCCAAGGCCAGACGATTGAAAGCCCAGCATGATATACAGCTTATAGTGCTCGACTATCTACAGCTCATGCAGGGTCCTTCGGGTTCCGATAACAGGCAGCAGGAAATATCGGAGATCTCGAGGTCTTTAAAAGCTTTGGCAAGAGAGCTCAGGGTCCCTCTCATAGCGATAAGCCAGCTCTCCCGCGCGGTCGAGCAGAGATCCGATCACCGCCCGCAGCTGTCGGACTTGAGAGAGTCCGGCGCCATAGAGCAGGACGCCGACGTCGTAATACTTTTATTGAGGGAAGAGTACTATAATCCCACGGAAGAGAATAAGGGGATAGCCGAAACCATAATAGCAAAACAGAGGAACGGGCCCGTAGGGAGCATAAACCTTACTTTTGTGGGCGAGTATATGAGGTTTGAGAACTTAATGAATCGTTCGGAAGATTTTGTAGGCATTGAGAATGCCGATGCTGACATGGAGAGGGTATAAAATGACGAAATTTTTTAAAGCGGCTTTGGCGGTGCTCATATCTGTGGGCCTCATGCAATTTTCCATCGTAGACATTTCATATTCTGAAGACCAGACGAGCGAGGGCAAGATAATAAAGGCGATAGTGGTGACCAATAACAAGGCCATATCCACCGAGACGATCCTTTCCAAGATAAAGACCAAGATAGGCGATGAATTCAGCCAGATAGTGATGAACGAAGACCTGAAGCGGCTTTACGCTACGGAATACTTTACGGACGTTTCCATCGACTCTGAAAACTATGAAGACGGCCTCAAGATAACGCTGACGGTGGAGGAGAAGACCGTAATAGGCGACATAACGTTCAAGGGAAATAAGGCCTATACGGCGCAGAGATTAAAACAGGCGATGAAGTCCAAGCCGGATGAGATGCTGAATATGCCGTTGCTCGCCCAGGATATAGCCGAGATAAGAGCCCTCTATGTGAAGAAAGGTTATCCGGGAGCGGAAGTAAAGTACGAGCTCGAAGTGGATAAGGAGCTGAACAAGACCAAGATCGTAATAGTTATAGACGAAAGAACGAAGATAAAGATCTCTAAGGTAAATATAGTGGGCAATGCGCATCTCAAAACCGGCAACATAATCAAGGTCCTCGGCACGAAGCCGTCCTGGTTATTCAACCCGGGCATATTCAAGGAAGAGGTACTCGAAGAGGATGTGGATAAGGTAAAATCGCTGTACGATGACATAGGGTATCTCGACGTCGAAGTCGCTCCCAAACTCGACTATAGCCCGGACGGAACCCAGCTCTTTGTGACATTTAACATAAATGAAGGTAAGCAGTATCTGGTGGGTCCCATAAACGTAGCGGGCAACATAGTGCTGACTGAAAAAGATATCCGCTCCAAGATCAAGATGAAGTCCGGAAAACCTTTTTCAAGAAGAGAGCTCAGGGACGACATGCTTGCGATACGGGATCTCTACTACATGCATGGATACATGGATGCAGTGGTCGATGTCGATCAAAACGTGAACCCGACGACGAGCACCATGGATATAACCTACACCATAGACCCTAAGGAAGTGGTCTACGTAGGAAAGGTCGTCATACGGGGCAATACGAAGACCAGAGAGATAATCATCCGCCGGGAGCTCAGGATATATCCGGGCGATAAGTTCGATGGATCGAAGATCAAACGGTCAAAAGACAGGCTCTATAATCTGGGGCTGTTTGAGGATATAAGTTTTGATACCGAACCTTCATCTGTGCCGCAGGTCCACAACCTGATAGTGGATGTAAAAGAGACGAAGACCGGAGAGTTCTCGTTCGGCGGCGGCTACAGCTCCATAGACCAGTTCCTCGGTTTCGTGGAGATAGGGCAGAAGAATTTTGACGCGCTCAACTTCCCCACATTTACCGGCGGCGGGCAGCAGCTTACGGTAAGGGCAGAAATAGGTATGGTAAGACAGAACTACAACATCGGATGGATAGATCCCTGGATATTCGGCTGGCATGAAGAGGGCTCAAAAGTGATCTCGGCCGGGTCTCTCCAGCTTACCCAGGATACGAGAGACAATATATATAATCCCGGACATGGATATATACTCAACGGCAGCATAGAGGATGCAGGCGGCGTATTCATGGGTGACAAGGAGTACGTGAAAGGGACTGCGACAGCCGCTTTATATGGTACGTTCTTTCAAAAATTCGTCGTAGAATTGAAGGCCCGTGCTGGATGGTCTTCTCCGTACGGAAAATCTAATTCCGTGCCCATATACGAGAGATTCTTCGCCGGCGGCGCGAATACGATACGCGGATATAAGGAGAGAAAAGTCGGCCCAAGGGACCCTGGCTCGGACGAGCCCATAGGAGGCGAGGCGCTGCTTTTAGGCAATGCCGAAGTCACGTTCCCGATCTACGAGAAGATATTGAAGGGCGCCATCTTTTATGATATCGGTAATGTGTGGGCCAAGAGCGGAGATTTTCTGAAGACCGGCGATTATAAGTCGGGCGCCGGTATCGGCATAAGAGTGAATACCCCGGTAGGCCCGTTCAGGTTGGATTGGGGTTATCCTCTTGCTACAAACCATAATGATACAAAAGAGGGCGAGTTCTATTTCAGTATAAGTCGTGGTTTCTAAAAAACGAAAGGGGTGCAGCATGGTCAGAAAATTAAGTTTGGCAGTAGCGATAGCGGTGCTAGTGACCGCTTGCTTTACGCTATTCAGCAAAGATGCATTCGCAAAGGAATATAAGATAGGTTATGTGGACCTGGCGAAAGTGTCGGACGAGTACGCGAAGACAAAAGATTTTGAAAAGACTTTTGAAGTGCAGGTGAAGGGCAAGGACGCCGAAAGACAGAAGTTCGTGGATGAGATCAGAAAGCTTAAAGACGAGCAGGCGCTCCTTTCGGATAAAGCTAAAGCAGAGAAGCAGACTATAATAGACGGGAAGATAGCGAGCCTCCAGGATTTCGACAGGAAAGTCCGCGACGAGCTGATAAAACAGAGGAACCAGATGCTCGGCGAGATCCAGAAGGATATAGACACGGTGATATCCGCCTATTCCAAGGAAGCCGGCTATGATATAGTCCTGATAAAGCAGACTGTGCTCTTTGCGGGCCCTGAGCTCGACCTTACGGTCGAAGTGGTCAAGAGGCTGAACGCCGCGAAGAAATAAGAGTTTCTTCTTTTATTCATGTCAAAGACATTAAAAGAGATAGCCGCGTTCGTCGGTGGTGAGCTTCTGGGGGACGGCGCGGTTTCGATAAACGGAATAAATGGTATACAGGAGGCAGTAAGCGGAGAGCTTGCCTTTATAATAAGCCCAAAGGACGAAGCTCTCATAGATTCTACTAAAGCCTCCTGTGTTATCGTTCCGAAGGACGTGAAGGGGTCTTTTAATAAGCCGTTAATAAAGGTTGAAAATCCTTCAGTAGCTTTCTCAAATCCCGACTCTATTCCTCATCCTAAAGGTATTCACGAAACTGCCGTAATATCAAAGAGCGCTGTTTTAGGCAAGAATGTATCTATTGGTCCGTACGCAGTTATCGAGGACAAGGTATCGATAGGCGATAATACGGTTATATATCCGTTCGCTTACGTAGGAAAAAATTCAAAGATCGGGAAGAGCTGTATAATATATCCGCACGTGACCATCCGTGAGTCCATATCCATAGGTAATAAGGTCATAATTCATCCTTCCAGTGTCATTGGTAGCGACGGATTCGGCTATAACACCCAAAAAGACGGTACGCATTTCAAGATCCCGCAGATGGGGACCGTAGTCATAGAGGACGACGTGGAGATAGGGGCCTGTGTAACTATAGATAGGGCCAGATTTAATAAGACCGTTATAGGCAGAGGCTCTAAAATAGATAATCTTTCCCAGATAGCTCACAACGTCATTATAGGCTCTCATTGCCTCATAGCCGCGCAGGCCGGAATAGCCGGGAGTTCAGTATTGGGCAGAAATGTAGTTTTTGGAGGCCAGGTCGGCGTTGCGGACCATGTAAAACTGGGAGACTTTGTAATGGCGGGCGGACAATCGGGAATAACGAAGTCGTTCCCAATACCGAAGACGGTGCTATTCGGTCATCCGGCAAGGCCCATCAATAAAGCCAAAGATATAGTGGCGCGTACAGGGCTGCTTCCGCAACTATACGAAAGGGTAAAGGCGCTGGAGGCGAAAATAAAAGAATTAGAGAAGAAGTGATACAACAAAAGACCATAAAAGATCCTGTAGTCATAGAAGGCAGGGGCCTTCAGACAGGCACTAATACCAAAGTAACTTTAAAAGGCTCTCCCGCTAATAGCGGGATAAATTTTATACGGACGGATCTGCCAGATACGCCGGTCATTAATGTGCGGTCGCTCTCTTTTGATGGAGTCGCTCTTAAGCAGCGCAGGACCGTTATCGGTTCGGGTAAGGCCGAGATCCATACGACAGAGCACCTTCTGGCCGCATTATCGGGACTTGGCATAAATAATATAGTTGTGGAAATAAATGGCCGGGAGTTGCCGGGGCTCGACGGGAGCGCTAAAGATTATGTAGACGCGCTTGACCGCGCGGATATTATAATACAAGATGAGCCGGTGCATAGCCTGGTGATCGAGAGGCCGGCCTGGTGCGGCAACAGGGACTCATTTATAGCGGTATTTCCGCATTCAGGACTGCATATCTCATATTTTCTGTCATATCCTGAGCCGAGCATAGGAGAACAATTTTTAAGCCTGGAGATCTCCGAAGATGTATTCAGGCGTGAGATAGCGCCCGCTCGGACATTTTGCATGAAGAAAGAAGCGCTTCTTCTTTTGGCGCTCGGTTTTGGCAAGGGCGCCGATCACGATAATACGCTCATAATGGGTAAGGACGGACCCTTTAAGAGCGCCCTCAGATTTCCGGACGAGCACGTGAGGCACAAGATCCTCGACCTTCTGGGTGATCTTGGCCTTGTAGGCATGCCGCTGGAAGGCCATGTCGTGGCAGTAAAGAGCGGACATACTCTTAATATGGAGCTGGTAAAGAAGTTGAAAGCTATTACATAAAAAAAGGAGTCAAGATGACCGAAGAAAAACTGGATATAAAGGGTAAGGTGCTGGATGTAACGATTATCCAGAAGATACTGCCGCATAGATATCCCTTTCTAATGGTTGACAGGATATTAGAGTCGACTGATAAAAAGATAATAGGTTTAAAGAATGTTACCATAAACGAACCGTTCTTCCAGGGACACTTTCCCGGGCACCCAATAATGCCCGGAGTCCTTATATTGGAGGCGATGGCGCAGGTCGGAGGCGTCGGGGTATTAAGCCTTGCTGAAAATCAGGGCAAGCTGGCATATTTTTTGAGCATAAAGGAAGCGAAGTTCAGAAAACCCGTAGTGCCGGGCGACCAGCTAATAATAGAAGTAGAGATCGTGAAGACAAAAGTCAGTGTCATGCAGGTTAGAGCGACCGCCAAAGTTGCCGGCGAAGTGGTTACTGAAGCAGAAATGATGTTCGCCTTCGTAACGCCGAACGGATAGATATGGCGCGTATCGGGTTGGTCGCTGGATATGGGGAGCTGCCTTTAATATTCGCCAAAAAAGCTAAAGAGAAGGGTGATACAGTAATAGCCCTGGGCCTTAAAG
>JAPLMH010000078.1 GCA_026387135.1 Candidatus Omnitrophota bacterium
GAAGGGACGGTAAGTCTTAAAGATTTTGTTATATTCACAAAAGACGAGCTGGCATCTAAGAATG
This sequence comes from Candidatus Omnitrophota bacterium, assembly GCA_026387135.1. GTDB lineage: Bacteria > Omnitrophota > Gorgyraeia > 2-01-FULL-45-10 > 2-01-FULL-45-10 > 2-01-FULL-45-10. Next base: position 65 of record JAPLMH010000078.1, read on the forward strand.
TGCTCGGTCTTGCCGACGAAAGCATGCCGCTTCCGGACATGGGGCCAGCCGCTTCACTGCCAGCGTTCCAGGGAAAAGAGTTGTCCGTACTTGTAGAAGCGCTTAATTCCCAGAGTGAATCAGCGCGCGACATGAAGAGATTGAATATATGCACCATAGCCGGTCAGGATGCCGACATGCTGATATCGCGGGTCGCATCGCACAAACCGGTCTCTTTAGCCGAGAGCTATGTGCATGAAAGAACGTCCGGCGCTGTCATGTATGTTACAGCGGGCCAATCCGGTTCTTTGTCATTGGGAAGATTGATCGACGAGATAAATCAGCTCTATACGACAAATCAGTATGGGATAAGATTCGCAAATGTGGTGATCTCTGCGAATGTCCTGTTTAAAGAAAACGATGAAACACTTGTAAGACTGCAAAAAGATAATCCGTCATTTGCAGCTCTTGTGGCGGCAGCCAAAAAAGATGCTGACGGCTTCCTGAATTTCGGCCGTCATATAGCGGATGTTGTAACGATGGCGCTATCTATCGATAAAAAGATATCAGGCATAAGAAAGAATGTGCTCGGCGAATCGCTGAATTCTCTGCCGCAGGTCGCGCCAGCGTCAGCGCCTGAAGTGGCGATAGAAAGCAGTGTATCGGTACTACAGGGTATTATGAAGCTGGTCCAGGCGGAGTGGCTCGATGGTTGGCTGAATTTCGAAGGACTTGCCAGGGCTGTGCAGCTGGCTGAGTGTCAGGGGAAGATCATAACAGATGATGATAATTCGACGATGATATTCTCCGAGATATCGACATTCGGAAAACGCAATGAGGACGGCACCTACGAAGAGGGCTTGGGCATTATACTGCCAAGCCTCGTTAAGTCGGATGTCAGGGTCGCTGTAGTGGCCACAACAAGCCAGCAGAAGGCGCTGATAGACGAGCTTAACGCAGGTCTGACCGAAGGAGAGCGGATAATATATGCAGATAGCGTTCCGGAGGTAATGGCAAAGGTGAAGACAGCGCGCTACTATTACTTCAAGGTAGCGTCCGAAGCCGATGCCGGAACCGGCGTGACATCGATAACGATTATAGTAAAGAAGATACTCGACGCAATAGGGAAGGTAGCGGATATCATCAACTCAACAGTGGTCGAGCAGATGCACGAAGCGGCGCGTCAATTCGCGGTCGCGGCGTAAAGAGAGCGGGCTTATTTTAGACTTACAGCCCCGGCCTGTTCAACAGGCCTTAGCCTGTCCCAGACCGGGGCTGGACCAACCCTTGTCTCCCAATAATTCGCTTTACAATCAAATACATCTATGATATGATGCTTCAAACAATAGGAAAGGTATAAAATGAGTTTAACAAAAGTTAAGAAGACGGAGTTGATAGGCGGCTATAAGGTGCATGAAAAAGACACCGGTTCGCCAGCTGTGCAGGTAGCGCTTTTAACGGAACGGATAAATTCTCTTTCAGGCCATTTCAAGTCGCATAAGAAAGACCACCATTCAAGGCAGGGGTTACTGCGCATGGTCAGTGTCCGTAGAAGACTTCTGGAGTATCTAAAGAAGAAGAGCCCGGATGAATATCAGGGCATCATAAAGAAACTGGACTTAAGGAAATAGTCCCTTGTTTCTTTATGCATATCAGCGACACCCCTTACAAATAAACCCCATAACCATAAAGGATAAATGATGCAAAAATTTGAAAGAAATTTAGACCGCGAGAAGATAATCATCGAAACAGGCAGGATGGCAAAGCAGGCGGACGGCGCGGTCACCGTCCAGCTCGGCGGCACGGTAGTGCTTGTTACAGCTGTATGTTCAAAGCGTTTAAGACCCGACCTAGATTTCTTCCCCATGACATGCGAATACCAGGAGAAGACCTACGCGGCCGGTAAGATACCGGGAGGTTTCTTCAAGCGCGAAGGCCGTCCCACAGAGAAAGAGATATTGACCTCCCGCCTGATAGACAGGCCCATAAGGCCGTTATTCGGCAAGGGTTTCATGAACGAGCTTCAGTTGGTGGCCATAGTCATTTCCAGCGACAGCGAGAACGATTCCGACATACTGGCCATGATAGGCGCATCCACAGCCCTCACGATATCGGATATTCCGTTCAACGGGCCGATAGCCGCGGTAAGAGTGGGTAGGATCGGCGGAGAGTTCGTACTGAATCCGACATTTAAAGAATTAGAGTCAAGCGACCTGGATCTCGTGGTAGCAGGCAACAGGACGAGCGTTCTTATGGTAGAGTCCGGAAGCAAAGAGTTGCCGGAAGATACGCTTTTGGATGCCATAAAGTTCGGCCATAAAGAGATGCAGGTCATCATAGATCTCCAGGAAGAGATGGCGAAGGCTTGCGGAAAGCCGAAGAGAGAGATCGCTCTGCGTGACGTGGACGCGGATCTTTTGAAGAGCGTCAAAAGCGGTTCGGTCGCTAAATTAGACGAGGTAAACAGATTAAGCACCAAAGAACAGCGCGAAGAGGCGATGGACCTGCTCCTGAAAGATCTTGTAGAGAAGCTCGTTACGGAGGAGTCCGAGGTTTCCGAAAAAGATGTCAAATACGCGCTTGAGGAAGTCGAAAAAGAAGAGGTCAGGAAGTTCATCGTCGAAAAGAGAAAGCGCGTTGATGGTAGAAAATTTGATGAGATAAGAAAGATCACTTGCGAAGTCGGGCTATTGCCAAGAACTCATGGGTCGGGGCTCTTTACAAGAGGCCAGACGCAGAGCCTCTCGGTCACCACTTTAGGTACAAGTGCGGATGAGCAGATCATAGACGCCCTGGAGGGTGAGTCGCAGAAGGGCTTTATGCTGCACTATAACTTCCCGCCGTTCTCGGTCGGAGAGGTGAAGCCGATGAGAGGCCCCGGAAGGCGCGAGATAGGACACGGCGCTTTAGCGGAAAGAGCCTTAAGGCCGGTCATGCCGAGCAAAGATAGCTTTCCTTATACAGTCAGAGTGGTTTCGGACATACTGGAGTCGAACGGTTCGTCAAGCATGGCGACCGTGTGCGCAAGCACCCTTTCGCTCATGGATGCCGGCGTGCCGGTCTCCGATCCTGTCAGCGGTATAGCGATGGGCCTCATTAAGGAAGGTAAAGAGGTCATCATATTGACAGATATAGGCGGAGTCGAGGACCATTATGGAGACATGGACTTCAAAGCGGCAGGCACGAAGAATGGAGTCACCGCCCTACAGATGGACTTGAAGATACAGGGGATAAGTTACGAAGTGCTTAAAGAGGCTCTTGAGTCCGCCAAGAAAGCCCGCCTCATCATATTGGATAAGATGATGCAAGTCATAGGCCAGCCTAAGAACGACGTTTCGGCATTCGCGCCTAAGATAGTGGTCTTAAAGATCAATGTGGAGAAGATCGGCGCGGTAATCGGGCCAGATACGGGCGCCACGGTAGATATAGACGACGATGGCACGGTGCAGGTTGCGGGTACCGATCCCAAGGCCATAGAGATGGCTGTGGCCATAATAAAAGGCATAACCGAAGAGCCCGAAGTGGGCAAGGTATACAGGGCTAAAGTAAAAAAGATCATGAACTTCGGAGTTTTTGTAGAGATACTCCCGGGGAAAGAGGGCCTTGTGCACGTTTCGGAGCTTTCCAACACATTCGTAAAGAACGTGGAAGAGGTAGCCAAGCTCGGCGATGAATTCGATGTGAAGCTTACGGAGATAGACGCGCAGGGCAGGCTAAATCTCTCGAAGAAACAGGCGGATCCGAACTACAAGCCCGGCGATGATAAAGGCAAGCCCCAGGACGATTCGCGCCGTCGCAGATAAAAATTATTCACAATAAGTAATCACAGGCTTAAGTGAAGAGCGTAAAAATACTCCTCAAGAAGAAGGAAGGCTGTCAGGACCTGCCCGTTCCGAGGTATGCGACTTCCGGATCAAGCGGGGTGGATCTTTACGCGGACGTTAACGAAGACGTAATATTATTGCCAGGCGATATTAAGCTTATATCGGCTGGCATTTATATTAGTATCCCGGAAGGCTATGAGGCCGAAGTACGCCCCAGGAGCGGGTTGGCCTTAAAACACGGCATAAGTCTCGTCAATACTCCCGGCACGATCGACTCCGATTATCGCGGGTTGGTCAACCTTATAATGATAAATCACGGTAAGGAACCGTTCACTATACGCAGGGCAGACAGGGTCGCGCAGATGATCATAAAGGAGGTCGTGAGGGCAGATATAGAAGTGACAGAGAACCTCGACGACACAGTCCGTTCCCATGGTGGATTCGGACATACCGGAAAATAGTAGATGACTATAATCCAGGCGGTTACTTCAGGGATAGTCCAGGGCATTACAGAGTTCTTCCCGATATCGAGTTCCGGACATCTCGTACTTCTACATACCGTATTTGGTTTTAAAGAAGAGATGCTGGCCTTCGAT
>JAPLMH010000028.1 GCA_026387135.1 Candidatus Omnitrophota bacterium
TGATGATAAATTTGAAAGAGGCATAGACTGGGATGCTATGATATCCGGAAAGGCATGGCAGAAGTGGCTAAAGGTAGGCACTATAGATCTAAAAGGATTTTTCCCATCCACTCTGACGATCCCTTCTCAGAAGGTTACGGTCGGCACTCTGGCGCAGGAAAATTATACTTCCATCATAAGATTCCTCCAGACATACGGTGATACGAGAACGCTCTCCCGCCCGCGCCTTGCGGTAGTGGATAACCAGGAGGCCAAGATATTGGTAGGAACGAGGCAGGCCTATGTGAGCCAGACCTTGAGCCAGGCAGGCACGGGCACCACCGTAACATCGGAGTCTATCCAGTTCGTTGACGTAGGGGTAAAACTGAATGTGGTGCCGTCCATATCGAGTGACGGATTCATAGTGATGAAGATAAAGCCCGAGGTGAGCGCGGTCGAGACCACTCTCACAACGTACCTCGGAAGCACCATACCTATAATAAAGACCTCTGAAGCCGAAAGTGTAGTTAAGGTCAAAGACGGCACCATGATAATGATAGGCGGGATGATAAAAGAAGAGAGTCCGGATGATATTACTGGTTGGCCATACCTGTCTAAGTTAAAAGGTGCGGGGTTTCTATTTGGCAAGAGAACTGTTCAGAGAAGGCGCACCGAGCTTGTGATATTCATTACGCCTCACATCATCACGGGCGAAGCACCTGTGGATGATCACACAGTCGAAGATCTGGTGCCGGCAGAGATCGTGCCGGGGGATCTCAAGAGAGACATGATAGACGAGAAGATAAAGGAAGATATCCTGTCCAAGAAAGCGCCTAAAGCCAAGCTCTTTGCGCTAAAGGACCAGGCGGCTAATTCAGCCCCGAAGGGCGGGGAAGATACTGTCAGGGAAAGATCCAAGGGGCTTAAGAGTTATTGATACAATTGCTATACTTTAAGTAATTACTTTAACTACATAATACGGAGAAGGTACACTCTTGAAGAAGATCTCGGCGCAGGACATCGTAAAGAAGTTCGGCATAAAGTACCACACTCTCAACTATTACACTACGATGGGGCTATTGCCTCTTTCGGGTAAGAGCGGCAATAGACGTATGTATGATGAGAACGAGATACGGACGAGGCTTGACGATATCATGCGCCTCTCGCAGGAAGGTTACCCTTTGAACCTTATACGCAAGAAACTGGTGGGGATATGAGCTATTTTAAGATACTAGGATTGGACAGGGAGCCTTTTTCCACGAGCCCTGACCCCGCCTTCTTTTATGAATCGCAGGAGCACCACGCCGCTCTCATGAGGCTCATGATAGAGATACGTTTGAAGAGGGGCCTAAGCCTGATACTCGGAGACGTGGGGACGGGCAAGACTACGCTTTCGCGTAAACTCTTCCAGATGCTGAAAGAACGCACCGACATAATATTCCATATGGTGATGGATCCCACATACGATAGCGAGAAATTACTGCTCGATTCTCTTGTCCGCACATTTGGGATAGATATGGGCCTGGGGCCAGATCGTTCGATATTGGACTATAAGGAAGAGATAAAGAAGTATCTATATAGAACGGCGGTCGATGAGAATAAGATAGTAGTCCTCCTGGTGGACGAGGCGCAGAAGCTGAATGCGATGTCGCTTGAGATCCTGAGGGTGATGCTTAACTATGAAACCAATGAATTCAAGCTCCTGCAGGTGGTCCTGCTGGGCCAGCTTGAGCTCCTGCCGCGTCTCAGAGAGATAAATAATCTATGGGACAGGATAAGCCTGAAGTACATGCTGAACCCGCTGGATGAAGAAGAGACTAGACTTATGAATAAAGGAGATCTATCAATATACTCAAGGCTATCCTAGGCGCATATCTATGTTATGCCACAATGCGCTGAAGGCCCTGGTTATGGTGAATAAACCTATAGTGGATGTGAATATAATCCGTGACATAATGAGTAAGGATATATGGCAAAAGACGACATGACGCCTGAAGAGAGGCTTTTGAAGATAATCGAGAATCCGAATACGGAAAAGCGCAAAGAGTCTTTGGCCGCCAAAGTGAGATCGTTCGATCCCGGGTCCGTAAAAGAGTGGTTCTCCGGTATCCGCATGGATAAGGATATTCTTAAAAAGATAAACCTAAAAGCGATCAATAAGATCATAGCAGTCATATGCGCCCTTGTTACCTTAATATGGATATTCGATTTTGGATCGGGCGGCATATCGCTGGCAAAACGTTTTAAGAGGATATCCTCCGGTGAATCTCTCGTTTTGCCGGATGAGGGAAAGCGGCCGAAGATAGATGTTGCAATAGATGAGGCCATGACCCAGGCAAGAAAGAGGAACGTCTTTACATTCGTACCCACTAAAGAGGAGGCAGCCTCCGCGGTAAGCGTAGGGCCCACTCTGAGTAATTTTAAGCTTGTCGGCATCCTGTGGAGCGATAACCCGCAGGCCATGATAGAGAATTCACAGGAGCAGAGGACATACTTTGTTTCAAAAGGGGACAAAATAGGCGATTTGGATGTAAGGAGCGTACTGAGAGACAAGGTAATGCTTGGTAAAGATGATCAGGAGTGGGAGTTAAGATGAAGCGCGTCATAATACTGTTGATAACAATTGCTTTTATCTCATCATCGTTCGTATATTGTGATGAGCCCGATCGGCTCAGCCCGGATCAGCCGCCACCGCCTATATCAGAGTCCAATATGCCTCCCAGGCCGGCAGATCCGATGCCGCAAATGGAAGCGCCGCAGCCTGCGCCATCGCCACAGTCCGAGCCGGCGTCACAGCAGCAGGCTTCAATACGAGAGTCGGCGCCAAAAACGGTAAGCGAAGACTCCAAAATATCTCTGGACCTGAAGGGTATCGACATAGTCGAGCTCTTAAGGATACTCTCTCTCAAGACCGGCCTGACCATAGTGCCCAGTAAAGGCGTGACGGGCAGGGTTAATATATATCTGAATGATCTTCAGTTTGACGACGCCTTTAATATCATTCTCCTGAGCCAGGACCTTGCCGCGGACAGGAAAGGTAGCGTGATAAATGTCATGACATCCGCTGAATATGAAAAACTGTATGGCAGGAAATATACCGACAAAAGAAGGGTCAGGCGCTTAAAGTTAAATTATGCCAAGCCCTCTGTCGTCTTCAATGCCCTGGGCCAGCTGAAATCCGATATCGGCAAGATAATAGTGGACGAGGCGTCCGGCACTATAATACTTATCGATACGCCCGAAAGGTTAAAGATGCTGGAAGAGGCTGTGAAGAGACTCGACCAGCCTCTCGATACGGAGACCTTCGACTTAAAATACGCCAAGCCCGCGGATATTAAGGCTCAGCTTTCGGCGGCTATTACCCCGGGGCTCGGAGAAGTCTTTGTGGATGAAAAATCCGGCAAGGTCGTAGTCTCGGATATGCCGGACAAGGTAGCTAAGATCAGGCGCATGGTGAGAGCTTTTGATACCGCCCCCTTACAGGTATTTGTAGAGGCCGAGATAGTGGAGATATTGCTTAATGATGAATTCCAGCGTGGCATAGATTGGACTAAAGTCTTTGGAGAGGAAGAGTGGATGAAGTGGTCCAAACTTTTAGGACTCTCTTTGGTGGGAGCGTTTCCCGCAGTCCCCGCTCTTGCAGGGGCCTTCCAAAAGGTCACGGTCGGAACGCTCGCTGCTAACAAATATACGGCTACGTTAAAATTCCTCCAGACATACGGTAAGACGAGAACCCTCTCCCGTCCGCGTTTGGCGGTAGTGGATAATCAGGAGGCCAAGATATTGGTGGGTAAACGCGAGGCTTATGTGAGCCAGACCTTGAGCCAGGCGGGCACGGGCACCACCGTAACATCGGAGTCTATACAGTTCGTAGATGTAGGAGTAAAGCTTAATGTGGTGCCGTCCATATCGAGTGACGGATTCATAGTGATGAAGATAAAGCCCGAGGTGAGCTCGGTCGAGACTACGCTCACAACGTACCTCGGGAGCACCATACCTATAATAAAGACCTCTGAGGCCGAAAGCGTAGTTAAGGTCAAAGACGGCACCATGATAATGATAGCGGGCTTGATGAGAGAGGAGAATATCGATAGCATAAGCGGCTGGCCATACTTATCCAAAATGAAAGTGCTTGATACTGCATTTGGGAATAGGAATACCCAAAAAAAGAACACCGAACTCATAGTATTCATCACTCCTCATATAATTACCGGCGAAGCGCCCGTAGAGGATAATGAGCTTGAAACGTTGGTGCCGGCAAGCATCATACCGAAGGATCTTAAGGAAGATATAATAGACGATAAGATAAAGAAAGATATAAATCTGAAGAAAAAAGGGGCAGCGCCCTTTTCTGAAACGTCCGGCGCAGGCATCGCCGACAAGATGAAAGGAATTAAAAGATATGAGAAATAATATGATAGTGGCATCGATATTAGTCGTCTCTCTGTCGTTTGCGGGATGCGCAAGAGTGCTGCCGAAGCGGATAAGCGTACAGGAATCGGCCGCGGAAAAGGGCGCGCTCTATGAAGAGCTGGGGACAGCCTATACCAAGGCCGGCCTCTATGATCAGGCTATAGAAGCCTATAAGAATTCCCTTGTATGCGATCCGAATAACGCCGATATTCACTATTATCTGGGCCTTCTTTATCAGAAGTCGAACAAAGATGTGGAGAAGGCGGTATTCCATTTTAAAAGATATCTGTATCTGAAGCCGGACGCTAAGAACAGAGAAGACGTCAGGTATCTGATAGAGATGGTTCTAAACAAAAGATAGGGAGAGAGACATGAAGACGAAGATAGCATTGCGGGTCTTGATCATCACAGCCATATGCCTTTTTGGGTTCGGGGCCTATATTCTGGGCGGCCTCTTCTCCCAGAATGCGAAGCTCAACAGCTATGTGAAGATGCTCGAAAAAAATATATATCTGTTAAATGAAAACCTTTTGCAATACCAGCAATCGGATAAAGAGAAGTCCGCCGCGGGCAATGAAGCGGTATCTTATCTTAATTGGAAATATCTGCTTAAGGAGCAGGTAGATCAGACTGCCCAGATATTTAGCGACAAAGCGGCTGCATTAAAGAGCGCCGGCAAAGATAAGATACTCGACTCGCTTTTATACTATAATGCCGGGCTTGCCCAGACGATGAATTCAAACTTCTCTGCCGCAATAGCGGCTTTTGAAGAAGCGGTAAGGCTCGATCCAAAAAATGGTTATGGCTACTATAATTTAGGTATGCTCTACCGGGCATATAGTAAAGATAATGCCAAAGCGCTCTATTGTTACAAAAAATATATGGAAATTTTTCCGAGAGGTATTTATTCAAGCGTAGTAAAGAGCAGGATAGATCAACTGGAGGAGCCGAAACCATGAAGAATAAGGTATATATAATAGCCATTGCCATATTAGCGGCGATCCTGTTGCTGGTTTCGATCTTCTTTATCCTGCATGCGAATAAATTAAAAAGCCGGATCAGCCAGAGTGTTAATATGATCCAGAAAGTAGAGTCGGAGCTATCCCGTGCCCGCGAAGAGAAAGAAAGCATGGCCAAATCCAATGAAAAGCTTCAATCGGACAGCGTCTCTTATCTTGCGATAAATTCGAAATTGACGAGCGAAAAAGATGAGATTGACAAAAAGCTGCAGGGCGCCCAAAAAATCATAGAAACTAAAGAGGCAAACTTGCAGAGGGTACAGCAGAGGCTTACGGACATAGAAAAAAGGGTCAACGCAGAAAAGAAAGAGCAGGATGAAAAGCTGGCGAAAGAGAAGAAGGCGCTGGAAAAGAAGGTTATAAAGACCGCAGTGGCCATAAAGAATGAGAGAGGCGTTTACCACTATAATCTCGGTGTGGCGTATGCGCAGGCAAAGCTTTATGGCGAGGCGATCGAAGAGTATGAAAAATCTATCAAATTCGACCCTGACAATGCCGATACCTATTACAACCTTGGCGTATTATATGAAACTGTAGAGGCTGATACCGAAAAGGCTATAGCTAACTACAGGAGATACCTTGAGCTTAATCCGGCGCCCGAAGATATTGATGAGATCCGGGGGCGCATAAAGAGATTGGGTGGGTAAGAAATAAATGCTAAGCAAGCCTAATGCTGCAACTATTGTTTCTATTGCCGCACTTCTTGTAGCCGCTGTGTATCTTATATTCATAAATATTAATTTAAAAAACGCAATTATTTCCAAGGAGAGAGAATTTGATTCGATAATGCTGAAGGAGCGCGAAGAAATTAAGAGCGATTTTAAGGAAAAGTTCAGGGACGATCTGGCGTCTTATGAAGAAGCGCACAAAATGCTGGAGAGAGAGAAGCAGAGAGTGCGGTTAATAGAAAATGGTAGCGAGAAAAATAGTCGTTAAAATGTTA
>JAPLMH010000177.1 GCA_026387135.1 Candidatus Omnitrophota bacterium
ACGCATAAGCCCAAGGGCGAATTCATAGTAATAGTCTAACCAGGTTAGAAAGAAAACCTTGACAAAAAGGATCCATTGTGGTATCATCCTACCATAACATTAACCTTTTAAAGCCGGAACAGAGAGTCCGGGAAAGGAATAAAAATGGCAATACAGACCCACGTATCTAGTAAGATAGGTGGGATTTTTTTTAATGAGGCCACAACTTACGGAGCCAAAGGCGACGTAAGTTGTAAGGCCGAATTAATACCGCAAAACACATTTAAAAAAGTTCGGTTTACTATAAAAGAACGTTTTGCGGTGAGCCCTCTTGAGGTGTGCAAATGAAATTAAAAGAAAAGTCAAAGATACTGGACAAAGAATCGATAGACAAAGCCCTTAAGCGGATGGCGCACGAGATCATAGAGGCGACCAAAACGCATGACGATACGGTATTGATAGGCATAAAGAACAGGGGCGCCTATATCGCCGAAAGGCTCGCGGATCATATGGAGGCGATCTCAAAGTCCCGCCCTCCCGTGGGAGCTCTCGACATAACACTGTATAGAGACGATCTTACCCAAGTGTCCGAGCAGCCCGTGGTCCACGCGACGGAGATAACCTTCGATATTGAAAATAAGAGAATAGTGCTCGTTGACGACGTCTTGTTCACCGGCAGGACGATACGCTGCGCGCTCGATGCGCTGATAGACTTCGGCAGGCCCAGACTCATACAGCTGGCGGTGCTTGTCGACAGAGGCCACAGGGAGCTGCCGATAAGGGCGGATTATGTGGGCAAGAATATCCCCACCAATGTTAATGAAGTCGTAGAGGTGCGGCTCTCTGAATCCGACGGCAAAGATGAAGTGGTGCTGTGCGAAAAGGCTGATTAAATATGGCTAACGAAAAGAAGATGGTGTGGACCAAAAAAGACCTTCTCGGCCTTGAGTATCTTTCGCGCGAGGAGATCGAGCACATCTTATATACGGCTGCGAGCTTCAAAGAGGTGACGACGCGGCAGATAAAGAAGGTCCCTGCCCTGCGCGGTAAGACTGTGGTGAATCTGTTCTACGAGCCGTCGACCAGGACGCGCATATCGTTTGAGCTTGCCGCCAAGCGGCTCTCCGCCGACGTCATAAATGTGGGAGTCGAGTCCTCGAGCGTGCGCAAAGGTGAAACCCTCATAGATACAGGCAAGAATATAGAGGCTTTAAAGATAGATATAATAGTGGTCCGCCATGATTGTTCGGGCGCGCCCAATATTCTTGCGCGCTCCGTAAAGGCCAGCGTGGTCAACGCGGGCGACGGATGGCACGAGCACCCTACCCAGGCCCTCCTCGATATCTTCACATTGAAGTCGAAGCTCGGCAGGATAGAAGGCCTGAACGTCAGCATAATAGGCGACATCGCCCATTCCAGGGTAGCCCGCTCAAACATCTGGGGGCTGACCAAGCTCGGCGCAAAGGTCACTGTCTGCGCCCCGAAGATGCTGATACCCGAAGGCATCGAGAAGATGGGAGTCAAGGTGACGAACGATCTCGATGAGGCGATAACGGAAGCCGACGCCATCAATGTATTGAGGATGCAGCTTGAGCGCGACACGTCGGGCGCATTCCCGACGAAGATAGATTTTTTCAAACAGTACGGGATATCCGAGGAGAGGTTGAAAAAGTGCAAGAAAGATATAGTGGTGATGCACCCGGGGCCTATAAATAGAGGCGTCGAGATGTCGAGCGGAGTTGCCGACGGGCAGAACTCGGTAATACTCGAACAGGTCACCAATGGCATTGCTGTGAGGATGGCGGTTCTATATCTTGTAGCGCATGCTAAAAGGTAAAGGATGATGAAGTATCTGATAAAGAACGGAAGAGTAATAGACCCGGCCAGCGGGATCGATGATATTCTCGACATTCTGATATCCGACGGCAAGATAGAGAAGACGGGCAAGCTCTTAAGCGATAAGGCCGAGCTTATAGACGCCAAGGGCATGATAGTAGCCCCCGGCTTCGTCGACATGCATACGCATTTAAGGGAGCCCGGCAGAGAGGACGAGGAGACCGTTCTCACCGGCACACTCGCCGCCATAAAAGGCGGATTCACAAGCATCGCCTGCATGCCCAACACCGAGCCCCCGCTGGATAACCCGGCAATAATAAAATCGCTCAAAGACATTATAAAGAGAGACGCCCGGGCTAATGTATTCATCATAGGGGCGATCACCGAAGGCCGCGCCGGTAAGCGCGCGACCGATTTTCATAAGATGAAGAAAGAGGGTGCCGTTGCGGTATCAGACGACGGCTCATCGGTGGATGACGAGGCCGTTATGTCGAGCGCATTTGAGCAGTCGAAAGAAGAGAGCCTCCTCATAATAGAGCACTGCGAGGACCGCAAGGCGTCGAAGGACGGCGTGATGAACCGCGGATTCACGGCTACTAAACTCGGCCTGAAAGGGATATCTTCCGAAAGCGAATACGAGCGCGTAAAACGGGATATTGAGCTGGCGAAGAATGCGTCGGCGCGGATCCACATAGCGCACGTGAGCACAAAAGAGTCGGTAGGTGTCATACGCCGCGCAAAGGCTGAGGGCGTCAAGGTCACGGCGGAGACAGCGCCGCACTATCTGGCGTTAACGGAGGAGTGCTGCGCTGCATACGACACCAACACAAAGATGAACCCTCCCTTAAGGTCTAAAGAAGACGTTGAGGAGCTGAAGAGGGCTCTGAAGGACGGTACCATCGATGTTATAGCTACCGACCACGCGCCGCATACGGACAGTGAGAAGGACGTCGAGTTCGCGTTTGCGCCTTTCGGCATAATAGGCCTGGAGACGGCATTGAGCCTTTGCGTGATGGAGCTCGTCGACAAGAAAGTTCTCTCCTGGTCTGAGCTCATAATAAAGATCTCCGTAAATCCTTCAAAAATATTGGGGATCGATAGAGGCAGCCTGAAGAAGGGGGCTATAGCCGATATAGTGATCATCGACCCTGACGGCGAATATACATATACTAAGGATTCCATTGCATCGAGATCG
>JAPLMH010000107.1 GCA_026387135.1 Candidatus Omnitrophota bacterium
ATCGTTACACTTTGGAGGTATCCTCTCCGGGGCTCGATAGGCCGATAAAGACGGATAGGGATTTTGAGCGCTCAATTGGCAAGGTCCTTGAGTTCACGACATTCGAAGCTATTGACGGCAGGAAGACGCATGAAGGTTTATTGGTAGGCATGGATAAGGATAATGTGGTGATAGAGCGCCAAGGTATAAGCATAGTGATACCTCGGAGAGAGATAGCCCTGGCAAGGCTTAAAATAGATTTCTAGATAAAGGGGTGTAGCGATGAATGAGGAACTGCTGACGATACTGGATCAAATGGAACGCGAGAAGGGCATAGACAAGGAGCTGCTCTTCAAGGCGATAGAGTCTGCGCTTGCAAGCGCAGCGAAGAAGATAGTCCAAAATAAGGAAGCGGAGGTTACCGCGGTTATCGACAGGTCAACGGGCCAGATAACAATAATGAGCGAGGGCAAGCCTGTAAAATCGGCAGAGTTCGGAAGGATCGCCGCCCAGACCGCGAAGCGCACCATAGTCAACGGCTCCGTGCATAGGTTCGAGAAGGGCGATATTGTGCTCGATCTGGGCAAGACCGAAGCGATCCTGCCCAGATCCCATCAATGCCAGGGTGAGCGGTATAAGCAGGGAGACAGGATAAGGGCATATATTTTGGAAGTGAATAAGACTTCGCATGGGCCCCAGGTGGTGCTGACAAGATCCGATGTGGCGTTTGTAAAAAAATTATTCGAGATAGAGGTCCCCGAGATAATGGATGGCATCGTTGAGATAAGGTCTATCGCTCGGGAGCCTGGCGAAAGGACCAAGCTGGCGGTATGGTCTAAGGACGAAAAGGTGGACGCCGTGGGCGCATGCGTTGGAATGAGAGGCTCACGCGTTAAAGATATAGTGAATGAGCTTAAGGGCGAGCGCGTGGATATAGTGAGATGGAGCGATGATATCAAAGAGTATGTGAAGGCTGCGTTAAGTCCGGCAGAGCCTCTCGAGGTCACGATAGACAAGGCGAACAAACGCATTGCAGTGACCGTCGCCGATGACCAGCTCTCGATAGGTATAGGAAAGCACGGCCAGAATGTGAGGCTTGCTTCGAGGCTTATCGGTTGGGAGATAGATATCAGGGGTAAGGAAGAGAAGGCCAAGAAAGCGGCAGAAGCGTTATTGGCAGGAAAGCCGGAAGATAAGAAGGAAGCCATAGGCCCAGAGGCGCCTGCATCGAAGACTAAAAAGGCGAAGACCGTAAAAGCCAAAGATCAAAAGAAGGCTTTCGACCTTACCGCGATAAAGGGCATAGGCCAGAAGATCTCCAAGATACTTATCGCCGCCGGGTATGATACGTCCGAAAAGCTGAAAGCTTTGACAATAGAAGACCTGACAAAACTTGAGGGTGTAGGTGAGAAGACCGCCGAGAAGATATTAAAGGCGGCCAAAGATATATGATAAAGAAAGCAAAAGAGAAGAAGGCTAAGGAGATAAAGAAAAAATCGCCCGCCAAGATTTCTGCGGCAAAGTCGAGCGCGGCAAAGAAACCAGTTATCATTAAATCAAAGCCCGTGAAGAAGGTTGTGAAGGCTGCGAAGCCCGCTAAGGAAATTGCAAAGAAAGATAAGCTTCCCGGCATAAAGATAGAGCCCGCCGCAAAGAAGGAGATCCCCGTGGCGGTCAAGACGGTTGAGCCGCCCCCGATAAAGCCGCGAATAGTCGTCCCTGAGCCGCCCAAAAGAGTAGAGCCTCCGGTCGTAAAGCATAAAGAGGCGCCTAAAGTTGAACCGATAGTAAAGCCCGTCGTAGAAGAAGTGATACCCCCAGCAGAAGAAGTTAAGGCGAGATTGCTCGAGCTCGATCTGCCGATAGCCCTGAAAGATCTCGCGGCAAAGATAGGCGTGAAGTCCAACGAACTCATAATGAAGTTGATGGCCAGAAATATATTCGCCACCATAAATCAGGGGTTGGGCGAAGAGATGGTAAAGGAACTGCTTAAAGACTACAGCATAGAATTCAGAAAGCCGGTCAAAGTAGAGGCGGAGGCAGTTAAAGAGCATCGTGATATGGAGGACAAGCAGGACGTAAAGAACATCGTGA
>JAPLMH010000127.1 GCA_026387135.1 Candidatus Omnitrophota bacterium
GCAGGGTTATCTGGTCGCCGAATGTCTGTCTGCCCTGCCCGTCCAAAGTAAGGCGAAGTTCGTGATCATCCGTCAACGACCAAGCTCCTTTAAGCTTTATCTGGTGTGGTATATTCTCGTCTTCCGGGAGAGGCGCTTTTATGCGGTAGGAGAGGTCGTTATTTTTATCGAGTGAGAACCGGCCGTCTATGACCTGGCGGAATTTAGGCAGATCGCTCTTCTTTCCACCACCTGAGATGACGAGCCTGTTATAAGGATCTACCTCGTATTGTATCTTCTTCATTTCGGAGCTTCGGGGAACTCTCCGGCGAGCGCCTTCTTTATCATCGTCCTGATATCCTCGCCGAAATCTTTGGTGAGTATCCACTCCAGATATTCGCGGTCTTCTTTTGCTATAGCTTTTATATGTTTCTTCCTGCCATGCTTGCCGAACATGGGATAGAGCTGTCCGTTCCACCAGCAGAACTTCCGCTCCTTGTCGAAATAGTCGCTCTTCGCCTCATAATCTATGTCCCTCAGGCTCTCTATGCCCTTATCCGCGCTGCCATACATCTCGATCTGCGCATCGAGTATATCCACGGTGGCGTCCGCGTCGTTCAATGCGGAATGCGCGTTCTCCAATTTTTTGCCGCAATAGAGAAGGTAGGCGGCCATCAGGTCCCTCTTTTCGTGCACATGATATACTTTTTGAGCGTCATATACGGCGCGGTTGCGCCAATTAAAACTGACACCCGCATCGTACAGTTCCCGCTCCAATAAAGGTATATCGAAACGCAGCACGTTGAAACCGCCGAGGTCGGACTCTCCTATGAATGCGGATACCTCCCTGGCGATATCTTTAAACCGCGGAGCATCTTTCACGTCATCGTCCGTGATATTGATTATCTTTGTGACATTCGCGGGGATCGGCATGCCGGGGTTTACGCGTTTTAGATAGGTCTCCCGCGCGCCATCCTGCAGTATCTTGATCATCCCTATCTCGACGATCCTGTCCTTCTCCACCCATGTGCCGGTAGTCTCAAGGTCCAGGACTACCAGAGGACGCGATAACTTCATGATCTTTTCTTCTTTTTGGATACGGGTTTCTTTTTTGTAGCGGGCTTCTTCTTTTCATGGACAACTTCCGGCCTCGCAACGTGAGACGATTGTACGGGAGCCGCGGCTTTTGGCCTATTATCGGGTCTTGCTCCGAACGGGCCGCGGGATTTACGCTTTGAAAAGCATTCTTTGCAATATACCGGGCGTTCACCGCTGGGCTTAAAGGGTACTTCGCATCCTTTCTTACAGTCCGCGCAGACCGCTTTATACAGAACTCTTTCCCTGAAACCATTCTCATGCTTGGGGGCTGGCCTTGTATCGGCCGGCCTTGTCTCAGCCGGCCTTTGAAAAGTTTTACTTATCAATGTATCGATCTTTCTGTCTATAATGGCTATCTGCTCCTGCATCTTACCGATCAACTCCGCCACGTCCGGTTTAGCGACTTTCTTCATTCTATTCCTCTCTCTTTAATTTACGCTACTTATCTTCTGCTTTTCCCTCTACATCTATGAAATCATCTTTATCTATATGCGCCCGGCCTCCGCCCGTTGACCGGAACGAATTGAACCTTATGTCGATCTTGGGCGTAAAGATAAAGCTCAAGACAGAGCTTATTATGCTGAACAATAACGCCGCCCAGAACGCATTCCAGAAACCGGCGACGACGAAGCCCTTGATAAATTTAGTGGCAAGATAGAACATGTAGCCATTTATGATAAGAGTGAAGAACCCGAACGTGAATATTGTGATAGGCAGGGTCAGTATCAGTATGAAGGGCCGTATGAAAGAGTTCAGAAGACCCAGTATAAGGGCCGCGACAAATACGGTCTGCATATTATCGATGCTGACACCCGCTATCACGTGTATGACCACGAGCAGGGCTATTACATTGATGAACCACTTTATCAGAAATTTCATAATATAGGTCTTTCGTTCCTTTCACAGTATATCATCTTGCCATAAAAAAGAGCAATGCGATTTTTTGGTCTCGGCCCTTGTCAAAACAGTCTTTATGTGGCATACTTGTAGTGTAGAAATTGGAGGAGATGGAAGCGATAGCGAAAGCCATCAGGCCTATCACCTACAAAAAGACCTTCAGAAGTTTGGAGGTCATTTTTGTTTATGTAGCGACCCATTTATATCAACTGCAAAGCGACCGTTAGGGCCGTCACGAGCACCTGGCCCGCGATGCTGATGACGTTCCTGGTATTATCGCGCCTTTTCAGCTCTGTGATGACAGAGCTTATAGCCGTGAGATAGATTATCCTGTCGGCGTTCTGTATCTCCGACAGCTCCGGCGCAGAGTCCATGGAAAATACTTCGGCCTTGGGTAGCAGAGCATCGTACAGTCTTTCCAGGAGCTCATCCTTCATCTTCGAGATCTTCACCTTATCGTATTTTACATTGAATATGCCGGACTTCCTGATATACGCGGATTTACGGTTCTTAAGGAGCTTCAGATACTCTTCAAGCGCAATAGAGCGCGCTACGCTATCTTCCCATACGTCGCTCTTGGCGTTATATATCATGACGACGGCCTTTAGGGCTTTGTCGTCATCGAGGTCCTTGAACTCCTTGACCTCTTTGCCTTCGACTTTATAGGTGCTGGGATACCGCATGGTGGCGCATCCGGACAGGATGGTGACAACCAGGAAGAGCAGGATCAACGGTCTGACCAATATCCGCATATTTTACTATTATACTAATTTTTTTATTGCAGCAAGGGCCGCATTGTAGTCCGGAGGCGTGGCGACCTCTTTCACATATTCCGTGTATGTTACATTATCATCTTTATCTATCAAAAATATCGCTCTGGCAAGAAGCCTCAACTCCTTTATCAGGACCCCGTAATTTGTCCCGAAGCTCGCGCTCCTGTGGTCCGAGAGGGTCTTTACCTTATTTATCTCGAACTCCTGGCAGAATCGTTTCTGCGCGAACGGAAGGTCCATGCTGATAAATATGATGACGAGATCCTTCGATAGCTTGGACGCCTCGTCATTAAAACGCTTGATCTCCGAATCGCATACCGGAGTATCCAATGACGGCACGGAGGCGATCAACTTTATCTTTCCTTTAAAGTCGGCAAGCGTCTTTTCTTTCAGTTCATTATCAAGCACATCGAAATCGCTCGCTCTTTGGCCCGCCTTCACCTCAGTCCCGATCAAAGTAACAGGGCCGCCTTTTAAAGTGACAACGCCCTTTCTCTCCATAAAGATCTCCTTTTAGCCTTATTTCGCCGGTGCCGCAGCGGCCGGCTGATCAAGCTTCTTATTTATCTCCATCGCAACGACGCGCCATTCTGTTCCGTACAAGCCCACGGTGTCCCAGACCGCTATCTTTTCGGCGAGAGTCTTGTCTTTGGGCGCATTTACGTAGAAACTGTATGATCCGGCCCCGTTCTTTGACGCTACGACGGTCTTGGAGAACGAGATCAGGTCCTCAAACGGGCTGAAAATAGGATCGGAGAACATATTCTTCCCTATCTCTTCCGGATCCGCATCGTATACTATAAGACCGTTCTTCTGTATGATCCATATCCTACATGGCTTGTCCTCTACAAGCGGCTTAAGGAAGTCTTCATGCCTTATCAGCATCCTGACCGCCCCTAAAAATTCGCCTTTATCTGAAAATATAGGATACCCTACGGTCACCGCATGAATACCCTCGGCCGAATGGTAGACGTTGCTCATCACGGGCTTTTTATTCTTCAAGAGCGACATCACGTGCGGCAGATCGCTTCTGTTCTGGCCCTCATACTGTTTGTATTCGGCCGGTTCTACTGTGATCTTTATGCCGTTCGGATCGATTATGGAACAGTCTATTACATATGGCCGGTATTTGCGCAGGTCGTTCAATATTTTACGCGCGGCGTCACCTTTTAGATCGGTGCCCGAGAGCGCCTTAGCCGCGGCTTGAATGTCCGTGCCTATTTCCGCTAATGTGGTATCTACCGCCTGTTTCGCGGCCTTAAGGGACGGCATAATGTCTCCGACATCAGTAGCAAACGCAGATGCAGTGACAAATATTATGATCCCCACAAACAACATAATCAGCTTCTTCATACCAAACCTCCTTTTTTACCCCATTGTGCAGGTCTTGCCACCTGACTTTACTTTATATAGATTCCTGTTATACGGCAGCTTCATCAGCAGGACACCCATCATGCAGCTGTCCGTCACTCCTGCAAATATGAGCCCGCTCGACACAAATATCGAGACCGCCAGAAACCATGGATTGACAAATATGGATAGTAGTATGCCCGACAATATAAGGCTTCCCGCTATTATCCTCACTTGGCGCTCGAGCGATATGACATCTTTGGTCTTCTCCACTAAAATATTAGCTCTGCTGCCTTTTACACCCTCAAGAAATTCTGAGGCCGTCTCAACGCACCCTACGCATGAAAGCTTCTTGCCCTGCCTGATCTCTTTGCATTTTAAGGAACCGGCTTTCGATAGAAAGGTATCCCCGCACCTTTTTATGTCATCCCCGTGGTCGTCCCCCATGATAAACTTTGCGGCATAGTAAGCTCCACAGACGCCCCCTGGAGCCATGCCCCTGCCAAATGACGCGAATAGGCCGACACTATTTTCATCCAAAAGGAACTTTTCAGTAAAGGCCGCTATCACCGCCTGGGCACAATTCAGTTTCTTGGCGCCTCTTTTGTGCGTATAATATTCTTTCGCTTTTTCTTTACTCATGCTTTTGCCTTGGGCTTATCCTTTCTATATCCGATCTTCTTATCATAACCGAACCTGCGCCTGTCTGTAGACTTAAATTAAGCTCGATGCCGTCTTCGTTATCCCGCACAATGACCCCTTTAAGGACCCTCCCCGATTTTAAATAAACAGTGTCGGGAGCCTTATCATTCGTTTTTATCGACACCGATGTTAAAACTGTGCTTGCCTTACCCGTCTCTCTTTTCAGCCATTCCATAATTTGATCCCTGTAAGAAGAGTTTTTAAGATAGGAGAGCACCCCTACAATGAGCAACGCGCCTATCAATACGAAGAGCACGCTTTTGATCTTTACGCGTAAAATATGACTATGCAAAGTGACTTTGCCGCGGCCGTGCGTCTTTGAAAAATACATCGCCTTGTCGGCCTTTTGAAGTATCGTTTCGACCTCGTTGCCGTCGGAGGGATAAGATGCTATGCCGGCGCTGAAACGCAGCTTGAATATGCGCCCTCCCGACAGGAACGGCCTTCTCTTTAAGTTCTTCATCAGGCTAATGGTCGTTAAGCGCGCCTCTTTGGAGTTCTTTCCCGAGAAGACTATCACAAACTCATCCCCGCCGAAACGAAATATGGTCGTCTCCTCTTCCCTAAGGCTGAGGCGGAGCGTGCTGGCAAAATATTTCAACGCTTCATCGCCGTCGATATGGCCGTATTTATCGTTGTACGCTTTGAAGTGGTCCAGATCTATGACGAGCACGGAAAACGGGACCTTATATATCTTACACTCGGCCTTGATCTTGTCGAGCATGGGACTAATGACTTCTTTACTGAAACATCCCGTAAGGAAATCTGTTTCACTCATCTTTTGGCGTTCCCGTTATTTGTTATCAATCCTATGAACATCTCTACCAGTTTCGGATCGAGTTTATTCCCGGCATATTTTCTCAACATCTTTATGCCTTCATCATGACTCAACGCTTTTCTGTACGACCTATCGGTTATCAGCGCGTCATATATATCGACTACGGTCAGGATGCGTGCCGCAAGCGGTATCTCTTCGCCTTTTAATCCATCCGGATATCCGGTCCCATCATAAAATTCGTGATGGTGCCGCACCAGAATGCTCAACTTTGACATTGAATGCAGCGGTTTCAATATATTCTCACCTATTACACTGTGCTGTTTAACTATTTCATACTCCTGGGGAGTAAGCTGCCCCTTCTTCTTTAAAATAGCATCCTCAATGCCGACTTTCCCCAGATCGTGGAGCAGAGCGCCTCCCATCAGCATCCTTTCGGCCTCTTCTTCAAGGCCAAGCTTCTTCGCTATCATCTGTACGTAGGAAGAGACGCGCTCCAGGTGGCCTGCGCTATAGGTATCCTTCGCTTCCACGATCCGCGCGAGCATGACAAGCGTGTCATAGTAAGTTTTCTCTATACTCCTGCTCAACTCCAGTACCTTTGTTTCCAGGCCGGCATTGATCCTATTGAATGATTGAGCCAGATCTTTGAGTTCGTCGTTCCAAACAACCTCTATCTTTTCGCCTTTATTTCCAAAGGAGATATATTCGGCCTTTTTAATTATCCCGATCAACGTACTGAAGACCTTTCTTAAAAAAAGATATCCGAATAAGCCGCATACGCTCATCAGGATGATGATGGTGCGGGTATGTCTCAGGAGCATATTTTTATCGGAGATTACGAGTGGGGCTAAAAATATCAGGTAGCATGCCAGGAGAGTCGGGATGACGAACATGAATAAGAACGCCAAGGCATTCTTGCTCTGCAGCCCGATATCCTCGAGTGAAACTTTTTTACTGAAAAGCGCTTTAGAGATCTTCACAACATATCACCGCATCATTTTATCATACGCCCAAGAGCCGCTGCAACTGCCGTTTCGACGCGCAGTATGCGGTCTCCTAAATTAACACATCTGCATCCGGCTCGCTTAAATGCCGATATTTCGTCGGGCAGGAATCCGCCTTCAGGCCCTATCACGAGCGTGAATGCGCCCCTGACGCCGCAAGGCAGCAATTCCGTGACGCCGTCCGGATGCGCTACAAAAGCACTCGTGCCTTTTATCATCCCGGGCAGATCATCCTCTACAAATACCTTAAATTTCATCCTGCGCAGAACCTCGGGCATAATAGTATCTTTTGCCTGTTCAAGGGCGAGGGCGAGCTGGGCTTTTATATTCTCCTCTTTTAAAACCGGACTCTGCCAATAACTCTTCTCCACTCTTTTCGAATGGATAAGTACTATCTTCTTTATTCCCAGCGCCGTGACATGCCCGAGAAGGCGATTAAAGACTATAGGCCTTGGCATGGCGAGCACCAACGTGCCCTGTATCGGGCTTGGCGGATCTTTGTAGAGAGCGACTTCCATCTCTAAAGATCTATCGTCTGCCGCGATCACACGGCCAACTCCGATCTTACCGCCGACTAAGCCTACGCATAGCTCATTCCCGGCATCCGGTTTAAGAAACTCACGTATATGCTTATACCGCCTGCCTGTTATAACGGCGCGCTTTCCGGAACCGGCGAGATCTTCTTCCGCTAGGAGTATAAGATTCAATATGATCCCGGTTTCATTATTACAACTTGAATACCGTCTTATCGATCTTCTGTTTAGAAAACGCCGCCTTGACCTTATCAACCGAGCCCTGAAGGGCATTCAGGATCTTCGTGACTTCTTCCGGGGTAGATTCGTAACTTGAAGCCGCTAGATTTGTTATAAGCTCGATCTTCTGTATCGCGTTCACCACCCTCTTTGAAGCAAGCCGCTTAAACTTATCGCTCTTACTTTCACCTGCCACATCCTTCTCTTCATTATCCGCCATACATCCCTCCCATTTTTATATGTGGTCACATTATATTAGAAAAATCGTTCTTTGGATATTCTTTTTATCGGTCTACCGGACTCCTGAATCATATCTTTTAAGGGTAGCGCGCGGGATCCTTCGGCCCTGAGGGTCCAGGGTATAGTCGTTCCTGTATTTATCCTTGCCGATCTCCATATTGACCTCCAGGTTACCCGTAATAAGCGCATCTGCCTTATTGACTATGGCGGTAACCGTATCCGGCACTACTTCTAATCCTTTTGTCTTCTCTTCTGCGGCATAAAGAGACGCGCATATCGATGCGACAACTACGAAGACCATAAGCGTGCGCGACAGGTTGCCTCTCGGCGCGTACATTATATGCGGTATCTTTTTCATCATTTCTTTTGGGATCTGGATCTGTTTGCTTTGTAGAGACTGTCTCCCAGATATTCGCGCGCCAGGGCTTCTTTATCGATACCTTCTTCCGACCAGTCGTATTCCATGATGATCAGCGTAAGCAAGACATCCAGGAAAGGCTGGCTCTCCAGGTTTTTATGGCTATTGTAGAAGGCCACAAATTTATCTGCATAGTATTCCGGACTCTTGCTTATAGTCACCCATTCTTCTGTGCCGGCTCTTATGAAAAGGCCCAGGAGTTTTTTGCGAGCACTTTCATTTAAGCCGGTGTAATCCTTCCCGAGGAAATTGGATGAGTTTTTATTGATGAGATTCATGTCGCGCAGGGCGCGATCGAGCATCCTTTTGGCCTTTGCCTTAACATCCCTGACCCTGTCGGTTTCAGGCGGATTGCCCGTTAATCCGGGAGCCTTGCCTTTGCCGGACGACTGTTTAGGAGTTTCCTTTTCCGGAGGTTGTGGGCTTTTTACGTTTCCCGGACCACCGGGACCCTCGCCTCCCTGAGGCGGCTCTCCGGAATTGTACCATGGGCTCGATGGCTGGCCCGGCACGTATCCGTCATCCTGGATCCTCTTAAGATAAGCGGTCACCGTAATGTCGAATGAACAATTCATGCTGCCTGTAGTATACGGCATCTTACCTATCAGGCCCTTCCCTGTTTTTACGTCGGAGATCGTTCTTGTTATTGGGCCTATTTTTAACCGCGCTATAGACAGGTTTTCTATCTTCAGCGGTGCTTTAAAGAAAGCACGGTTATATTCTTCGACAAATATCGGTGAGGAGAACAATTTCTGGCTCGGAGCTAAATTGGCGATCCTCAAGGCGGCGTCCGGTTCCAGCGTCGCCATGAACGGCGTGATGGTAACCGCCGGGATCCCATTGCATATCGGGTAGAATAAACCCACCAGGGTCATATCCAGGTTAAAGTTGATCTTGTCATTAAGAGGAGCTTTTACAGAAGCTGCGGGCATAACCCCGAGCGGAATAGCCTCGGGAGGGTGATCACAGGAAATTGCGCCCAGAGCATCGCCGACTTTTGCTCCGGTGGAGGCCATGCGCCCATGGGCATCACTGAGTACATAGGAACCTGTTATGTTCTTGGGATATATTTTGAAATTCGACGTTGCTACCTCTACTTTGGATCCGCCGGTCGGCTCACTCATAAGGTAAACGCGGGTGGTAAAGCGGGATATATATGCGCATTTATAGTTCCACACTGTGTAAGTCGGTCTATCGTAGTTGGGGTCCCTGCTTGTATAGGCCGCTTTCTCATACCAATTGGCGTAAAGAATAAAACCTATATCGTATCTTTCGCCTTTTCCGGAATCGCAGTCTTTTTCATCCTGGTCTATGAAATTGACTTTGTTGTCCTTGGCCATATCTTCCGGGCTGGGTTCCTTAAAAGACGTCGTACCAGCGGGGGCAAGTACGGATTTGGGCTTTACCCCTTGCGTCTGGGCGAACAGGCCACCCGCAATGAGCAGGGCCGACAGGAGGATGCTGATCGATATCGATCTCTTCATCTTATGAATTTTTTTCCGCGATATCGCCGGCAATCGGAAATTTGAACTTCTCGCCCTGATACGCTTTTACCATCAGCACTATCCAGATAACCAATTCAACGGCCCAGAATATCAGGTTTATCAAAGGGATAAACATAATAATAAACCCTATGACGAAGAGCCCGGCGAATACCACGATAGACTGCATAGCGTGAAATCTTACAAATTTATTCTCTTTCTCTATCAGATAAAATATCAAACCGGTGATGAACCCGAATACATAACATAAGAGCGCTTCCATATTCGGCTGCATGCCGGTCGACGTCTTGCCAAGATCTTTAACTTCCATATTCCCTCCTTTTTTATTTGCCCAAACCTTTTACTGTAAACGTCGGCGTCTTCTTCTGTGTGGTAGTGCCTGAAGAGCTGCCGCCCTGGTCAACGGTCGTTGTAGTCACCCTCGGCGGCGTATATGTCGTCGGCGGGGTGTAAGGCGGCGGAGAAGAGGTGCCCGGCTTCTTAGGCTTACCAAGCGATCCCAAAATATCCGATACCGCTGCCGCGCTCGCGCCGTCATAAGAAGAGGTACGGGGCTTAGCTCTGGGTATAACATTGATAGTATGCCCCACATTATTATTCTTTTCGTTAGATTCCTTTATGCTGTTATCGGGGTCGACTATAAGGCTCAGCTTATGCTTTCCAAAAGTATTGAACCAATAGTTGTCGACCTGAATGGAGTCCGTAGCTCCCGCCTTTACAAGCGGCTTGACCGACTGTCTTATAACTTTGCCGGCGATCAGGATCTGGACTTTAAGGTTCTTTATATCGGCTTTTGAGTCATTGCTGAACGCCGCGTATATGGAACCTTTCTCGCCCTGGTATATCTCATCCAGATAGTCTTTGGCGCCGTTGGGGATGAAACCGATATCTACGGCACGCGCGTCAGGAGGCTCTGACTTGGGCTTTTCCGGCCCGCTGTCCGAAGGATGTCCGATCTTCGGTCCCGATGTCGGCGCAAGCTCCCGGCGGCCATCGAGGATCCGTAACAGGGGGTTCTTTGTGACCGTGATCACCTTTGTATAATGACCTCCAAGGCTTTCAATCGACAACATTAAAGTATGCGGCCCTAGCCCGGCAAATTTTACGTCTTCCACCCAGTATTCTTTGCTCTTCGGATATGGAGGGTCGAATTGCACTCCTCTGCTTGCCAATCGCTTATCGTCATCCCTGACATAGAGACACGCTTGATACGACCCATTGTTATTAGGCATATTAAATCCGGCCGTATACTTGATCCTGTAGGTACCTGTAATGGCCGCCGTTGTCGTAGGCCCGTTCGAGTCGTAAAGCTCTAGTTCGCCGAAGAAGCCGAGGGGCTCTCCGGGGTCTACTGTCACCGGCAGTTCGGTACATAGCATCGAGTCCATAAAGAGGGATGCCTTATGCTGCCCCGGGGAATCGAATACCACATTTTCCACATATCCGATCGTGAGTCCAGGACTCGGATTTATACTTACCGGTGCATCCTTCCTGACCACATCGTCGACTTTTACCATTAAGGGCATATTTTCAATAGCGGCTTTCCCGTTATTCACCACGGTATACTTTATCTTGTATGCTTCGTGCCGCGTCGCCCGCCGCACCGGTTCACCGCGATAGTTATAAAGCTCGATCTTGGCACCGACATAGGGGCGAAGCGCCGTGATCGTTTTAGGAAAGGTCTTATCCTCATCGATAAGCAGCATTATCGAATGGCTCCCGATGCGGTCAAACTTGATATTTTCTATCCAGCCATCTTTCACCCCGGGAGAGCGATTTAGATTTACTGTCTTATCTTCTTTCTGCGCGCCATCCACCTTCACCCTGACTCTGACGTTGCGCTGTTCTTCCCACCTCTGATTGCGCACGATCCAGTTTACGCGGCCTGTCTGGTTGGTGCCGATGGTATCGGTGGGATCGCCGAAGCCGGTTACATAAAATTTTAATTCTCCGCTTACATGATGAACGCCGGCGGGCCGTACGTCAATGTAGTCCTGTGTATGGCTCTTTTGGCCTTTCCTGTCATTCGGATCGATATCGCATTCCATTAAATACCTGCCCACGGCATTCATCCGGCGATGAATGTTGTTCTCTTTCAAAATTATCGTGGAATTTGCCGGCATTCTTGCTTGATCCCCCGTGTCCTTTACAAACGCTCTATCAAATTTCAGGACACGCCTCAGATTGGGTATTATCTGGTTCGCGCGGTTAGTGATCTCGGCAAAGACGTAGCCGGTATCGCCCGTATAAACCGTCCGTTCTATTCTTCCCGTTACGTCGGACCAGAAACCTACTCTATCGCAATATACGGACCTCGCCACCTGCTCAGTTAGTGGACTGTTAACGTGTATCGTTCTCGTCTTCGAATCAAACCGGCCCTGTGTATTTTGCGGGTCGATGGTGGCATAGACCTCATATGTACCCGGAACAGTAAAAGTTTTGTTGAAACTGGGATAGACTTTCTGATTGGGCCAGAATGAGTATGTCATCACCGGCTCATGCTTTATTCCGTCTATTCCCAGCTCGATGGGCACATCGTTAACCTGAGCTTCATTCCAATTTTCCACGATCGCATATACTGCCGCGTTATCATTTACAAGGCAGTTACTATTCGGATAGTCCATGTTGGTATCCGGATTTCTGATTCCCACGCTGACCAAACTCAAAGGCGCCTCGGCTGCGGTTGCGCCCTTAACCGTTATCCACTTTCCATGCGCCTCACGCCTGCCCACGCTGTCCAGCGGGTCCACGTTAGCGTATATCTTAAATCTGCCGGGATGAGTGAAGGTCTTACTGAAGCCGGGCTCTTGCGTCTGATTGGGCCCGAATGAGCACGATACTGTGCCGAATTTTATACTGTCCATTCCTATGTCAACAGGCACAACATCAGGGACGGCGGCATTGTTATTGTTCTGAATTTGGGCGTATATTGTAACGGGCTTGTCCACATAACAGACGTCATCCGCATAATCCTGTCCGGTATCCGTACTTTTGATCGCTAATTTGACAAAGGTCAAAGGTCCTGCGACGGCGCCTGCATTATCCGCAGGCTGAACATTGACCTCGAACGTACAGGTATTATTATTGTTTATATTCGTTTCGCGCGGATCATTTAAAGGATTTACCTCCAGGCGAAGGGTGTGCGGGCCCTGTGCGTTAAATGTATAAGGTATGGGCGGAATACTTACCTCCCGGCCGGCCGGCACCGGAGAGATCGGGGTTTCGCACGCAAAACCATTATTATCAGTGACCCTGACAGAGGACGCTGTAGCGTCGGCGGTGCCTAAGTTAGTTACGGCCGTAACGATCGTTATCGGCTGACCGACTGTAATCTGACCGGCCATCAGGCCGGCATTATCCGCAACATACAGACGCGTTCCGATAAGGTCTACTAGGCCTTCCGCTGGTTCGGGCGGAGGCGCAGGTGGCTCGGGCGGAGCGGCAGGGTCAATAACCTCGATCGTCGCCAGTGAGTCGTTATTATTATTGATATTAGTCTCTCCGGG